>CALBBI010000032.1:0-24234 GCA_937926935.1 uncultured Bacillota bacterium | reverse complement strand
AATACTCTATGTCCTTCAAATAGACCCTAGTAATAAAAAATTTATTAAATATAAAGAATTAATCTCATTAGAACTTAATAAAATATATCATCAAAAGGAGAAATAAATGAAAAAAATTGTTATATTTGGTGGTGGTTCAGGATTATCCCAAATCCTTAAAGGCCTAAAACTATTTCCAGTTGAAATCACCGCTGTTGTATCTGTTTCTGATAACGGAGCGTCAACTGGTAGATTACGCAAAGACTTACATATTCCCGCAGTAGGGGATATATCTAAAGTTATGCTATCTATGAGTAATGCTAACCAAGACATTATTAAACTAATGAATTATCGTTTTACCAAGTCAAGGACACTAGGTAATCATTCAATCAAAAATCTTCTCCTAAGTGCCTTGCTAGATATGAAAGGAAACTTCAACGACGCCATCCCAATTATGATGGACTTATTAGATATTGATGGTACCATCTTACCCTTAACTGAAGATAATGCTAACCTTGTTGGACTAACAAAATCTAAGAAAAAAATCATTGGTGAAGAGCAAATAACTAAATGTGCCAGCCAAATCTTAAAAGTTACATATGATAAAGAAATAACCATTAACCCAAAAGTTCTAAAAGCCGTAGACGAAGCCGACTTAATTATCTTTTCTTCTGGTTCCTTACTAACCAGTATCACACCTCATTTAATTAATAAAACCTTAAATAAAGCCATCAAATCATCTCCAGCCAAAAAACTATACATCTGTAATCTCTTCACTCAACCAGGTGAAACCGACAACTTCAAAGTCAGTGACCACATCAAATGGTTAGAAAAATATCTTGGTAAAAATGCCATTAACATAGTCCTAGCTAATAGCCAAAAATTAGATAGTAACTTAGTAAATATTTATCAAACTCAAGAACAAAAAGACCCTGTAACATTAGATATTGATACTCTAAATGCCATGAACATTGAAGTAATAAGTGATAATCTTGCTAAGGTAGAAAATGATGTCTACCGCCATGATGCCTTAAAAACAGCTTACTTAATATTTTCTTACCTCATGGATCATGAAAAATAGATAGTTTTTTTAAAACTTTTATGTTATGATAGTCTTCCAATTAGAAAAGGGGGACTTTTTATGGAAATAAAAGATATTATCCGTCAAATAGAGTGGACTAGAGAATACATCAAAATAATAACAAATAATCAAAGTCATTTAGATTATCTAGATGCCTTAGAAGCTAATATTCTAAGTAATACTAAAGAAAAAACAAGTACTCAAAATTATGATGATACAGTATTAACCAACATCGAACTATCTTTTGAAACCACATCCCATTCAAGATAAAATTTATTAACCACGATATATAAAAATGTGATATGATTATATAGAGGGATTGATAAAATGAAAAGTGATAATTTTTACGAAATGAAACGCTGCAAAATGGATTGGCTAGACGATATTTTCTGGGGTACTAAAGATTCTCAAGGACTAAGAAATGCCACCAGCGCTATTAAATTTGTCTTATTTGATGATGAATCACAAATACCAGATGGTTTCACTGTTGGTGATAAATACGAATTCATATCATCAAGACGTGATGGTCGTGCTAAAGCCAAAATGCTTCAGTCAATCGACCTAGTTCAAATACTTTGCAAATACGCCATGCAATCATTTGGCATCAAAAATAAAAATTTTGATATAGATTACAACGAATATATAAAAATTAGAAATAAAAAAGTCATTAAAAGTGACTTCAACGACGATTATATTACCGAGTTAGTTGCCTATGCTCTTATGGACAGTGTTTATGGTGGTTACATCTTCGTATCTTCTAATAAATACATAAGAAACTCGCTTATTAATGCTTTAATTAATGAACGTTATATCGAAGAAAAATGGCAAACTCTAGACGAATTCAATGGTATTTTAAGAAATCAAAGTATTGATGAAATAACCAAGAAGAACTACTTAGATAGCTATCAAAGAATGGATGACGATTTTTTAAATATTAAAAGAAGAGATAACGACTATTTAAACTATCTAAGAGATACAATCTAATAAAAGAAAGTAGTGTGTAGTATGAAAAAAATGTTAGATGAATTTAAAACCTTTATTATGCGTGGTAACGTCCTAGATCTTGCCGTAGGTGTAGTAATGGGTGGTGCCTTCTCTAAAATAGTATCTTCCTTAGTAAATGATATAATGATGCCTTTTTTAGGTGTCATAATAGGAGGCCTTGATTTTAGTAATCTTTCTATTAACTTTAGAAACGCTAAAATAATGTATGGATCATTTATTCAAAACATAATTGACTTCCTAATAATATCATTCTGTATATTTATGTTTGTTAAAGTAATTAATAAACTAACCCATCTTAAAGAATTAGAAAAGAAGAGTGAAGAGCCTAAAAAATCTTCTCCAAGTGAAGAAATCTTACTATTAAGAGAAATAAGAGACGAATTAAAGAGTCAAAAAAAGACATCCAAGTAATCATGGATGTTTTATCTTGCAATAAAATATGCCGCAAAGCCAATTAATGTTCCAAAAACCATAATAATAAGCATTGTCCATACTGCAATCTTTTGTACTTTCTTAGACATAATCATACCTCTTTCTAGTACAACTAATATTTTATCATAAAGAATATACTTTGCCAATATATTTAAATAGGTGAAACAAAATTGAAATATTTAAAGAAGAACAAAAACATTCTAATATTCTTAGGAATTATTTTAGTAATGGGCATTATCGCTGGTATAATATTTGGTCTTAAACAAGCAAATGACATCAAACTGCAAATAAAATATGGCTTTACTAACCTCAAAGATATCTTAATAAACACCAAAGTTAATAATATTTTCTCCCATTTATCATGGATAATCCTTCTAAGTATCCTAAGTCTAAGTTTAATATTCTATCTAATACCCCTAGCGTATCTCTTTTTCCTAGGTATGTCTCTAGGTTTTAACACCTATACCTTAAGCATATCTTTTGGTTTAAAAGGCTTAGCATTCAGTTTTATCTATAACATAATCTTTAATCTTCTTTTCATAATATTTCTTATCTTTATCCTTATAAAGCTATTCTATATCGGTAAATTAACTCTAGGTTATTTAATCTATCGTAAGATAGAACTCGTAAAATACATCAAAAGAAACTATCTTGCTATTACTATAATTACGATTTTAGTATTAACAAACGATATTTTCTTACACTTTTTTAGTACTAATATTTTAAAAATGCTAACAAATATGCTATAATCATGGATATGGAGTTGATATCTATGAAAACTGTAGTTGTTGGAATGTCTGGTGGCGTTGATTCATCTGTTTCTGCTTATCTATTAAAAAAACAAGGCTATAACGTCATTGGTCTTTTCATGCGTAACTGGGATGCGGCTTTAAATAATGATATTGAAGGTAATCCTACATTTAATGAAAATATTTGTCCTCAAGAAATTGATTATAACGATGCCTTAAAAGTATGTGAGCAACTAGATATCCCATTACATCGAGTCGATTTTATTAAAGAATATTGGGATAATGTCTTTACTTACTTTTTAAATGAATTAAAACTTGGAAGAACACCAAACCCTGACTTAATGTGCAATAAATATATAAAATTTGATTTATTTATCAAAGAAGCAAAAAAACTAGGTGCTGATTATATCGCTACAGGTCATTATGCCCGAATGGATGGTCATAGATTATTACGAGGTATTGATAACAATAAAGACCAAACTTACTTTCTTGCTCAAGTACCAGCGTCTAATCTAGAACATGTCTTATTTCCTGTTGGAGATCTTACTAAACCAGAAGTACGTGAAATAGCTAAGGAATTAAACCTAGAAACCGCAACAAAAAAAGACTCAACTGGTATCTGCTTTATTGGTGAAAGAAACTATCAAAAATTTATCCATAACTACTTAAAACCAAATCCTGGCGATATCGTTGATGTCGATACTAAAGAAGTTATCGGTCGTCATACAGGATTAATGAATTATACCATTGGTCAAAGAAGAAACGTTGGTATTTCCGGGAACTTAGAACGCCATTATGTTTGTGGTAAAAACGTTAAAGACAACATCTTATATGTAGCATTTGGCGACGATAATAAGTATTTAATGAGCGACGAATGTATAATTGATAATATTAACTTTATATCTCCAACTCATCCTACATTCTGTACCGCCAAATTCCGTTATCGTGGTGAAGACCATCCAGTTGAATTAGAGTATATAAGTGATAACGAAATCAAGGTAAAATATAAAGGCCTAGCTAAAGCCGTAACCCCAGGTCAAGCCTGCGTATTATACCTTGGCGAAGAATGCCTAGGATCTGGAATTATCAAACAGGTTTTAAAAGACGATAAACCATTATGGTATTTAAATTAGAGTAGGGGTAATCCCTATTTTTTCTTCATTAAAAGTAGATATTTACTTGACATGTAAAGTTTTGATGTTATAATATTATATGTAAAGTATGAAAGGTGATAAGACAATATGAAAAAGTTAAACGATTTATTTCAAGAATTAGGAATCTCTAAAGTACGTCTTGCTAAATATTTAGGTGTATCAAGACAAATGGTTTATAATTACTTGGAATTAGATGATATAAATAAATGGCCAAAAGAAAAGAAAATATTATTATATAAATTATTAGATATTGAAGATGGTGAATCTATTAGTGATATTCACATTACAACTGATTATTTAATGAGTGTTGAATCTCGTTTAAATCAAGGTGTAAAACACTCCAGTGAAGACGAATCATTCATTGACATGAAAGGTTTAAATAAAGATGCTCAGCAGCTAATTGCGGATATCTCTTACCTACTAAAAGAAAAATTGACAGAAGAGAAGGGGAAGGAGAACTTTTATGCCTTTACTTACCTATATCACATGCTTCAGTCAATTGACAACGTTCCTGAAATAAAATACATTTTTGGATACATGAGTAAAACAACTGGATTTACAAATCCTGAAGAATATAAATTTCAAGAAGATAAGCAATTTATCTTTGAAGGTATCCTTTACTCTGCCCTAACTTTATATAACAATGGGGGAGCCTCACGTAGTAAATTACAAGAGTCTCATAAACGTTGGGTTCAAGAAATCGAAGCTAAGAACGAAGAAAAGCTATCTCGTACTCAACAATTAAACACTGTTAAGATTCAAGCTTTAAAAGAACTTAACTATACTGAGATTAACGCTGCTAATGCTGCTGAAGTTTTTGAAAAAATTGCTGAAATTCAATCTAGAAAGGTTTAATGCCTTTTTTATTTTGTGCATTGAGCTTAACAACTATTCAACTTTTTAAAACTCGATTGCTGAAAATTAAACCATGAATTTTGATAAATTGAGGTGAATAATCATTAAGCTAAAAATATCTCGATTGCTGAAAATTAAGCTTGTTATTTTTAATCTTATTAACTAATATATAATTAATTAATAATTTATCAATAACCATATATAAATTTATGATTATAAAATATAATTTTGAAAAATTTAATTATAAATTCATAATCAAGCTAATCATTTATTTAATTAGCTATCAATTAACTTTATTAGATAAATAGCTAATCATTAATTAACTTATATATTTTTAATTAAAAATATATGATAAATATGAAAAAATTTAATAATTTTTCTTTCAAAATCTAACTAATCATAATATATGTTATGTTAACCAGCAATAAAAATTACAAAAATAAGATAAACAATGATATCAATAATCCATATAAAATATATACCTTTTTCTTTGTTTTAAGTGCTTCTGGTAGTATCTCTTTTAAACTAATTAATATCATTAAACAACCTATAAAATACAATATTATATTTAGTATTTCATTCGTGATATATTGTTTAAATAGAACAAATGTTAATATTGCCCCTAACGGTTCAGCAATACCAGAAATAAATGTATAAAAGAAAGCTTTAAATCTATTTTTTGTACTATAATATATTGGCACACTAATACAAATCCCCTCCGGAATATTATGAGCCATTATTGCTAAACTAAGTTTTAACCCCAATACCTGATTAGTCATACTCGACATAAACGTTACAATACCTTCTGGCACATTATGCAAGAATAACGTAATCATATTAAGTACCCCTACTCTATATAGATTATCCTTACTTTTAATATTCTTCTTTGATAAACATATGATTAAATACGCTAAAAACGGGCATATAAGAAGAATTATATACGATATGATATTGTTAATACTCCGAACTATAAAAATTGCTGGAACAGGTATTAATTCTTTAATACTAATAAGTATCATCACACCCATAGCCATTGATAACGATATCGTCATAAACTTTTCTACATTTTTGGGTTTAAAATACGTAAAAAGCATTCCTAAACACGTCGACAAACCTGCTACCGAAGATAACAACAAAGCATACTTAAAATTCATCATAATTATCACTAATTAACTTTATGCCCCACACCTACTTTTAGACCAAATATTTACAATAATCAAAACATAATATATAATAAGATACACATGAAAGGACAACATATAATGAATAAAGAATTAATTAAATTAGATAATAACACAGGTATTGTTAGTAACGAACTAGGTAGCATAAATATCATTAAAACCAATAATCAGGAATTTTCCTTAGAGCAGATACTTAAAACTGAAAATACCCTTGAAGAAGCCAATATGTATCTTGAATTTTTAAAGAAAAATCTAAGTAAGAAATATTCCCCTGCTAAGTACATTATAACCATGATTTTAACTCTTTTAGCAAGTGCATTAATATCTCTAACTATAACTATTAATCCCATAACTTTAACCTATAATCTAGCCATTGCTTCAAAAATCTTTCTAGGACTAGCGCCATCTTTGTTAATAACTAAATCTTATCTTTTCAAAAGAGACAAAAGATATCTTGAACTGCAAATTAAAAATCAAACAAAAGAAATTAGAAATCTTGAAACAGCGCTTTACAACATGAAAAAACTAACTTCATATCAAGTCATCGAAGAAAATGTTCAAAATACTCCTAACATTAGTCATAACAATCAAGTTAACTTACAACCAGAAAAAGTTCAAAAACTAGTCCTAACCCTAAAGAAATAAAATACTAAAAATTACCAAATAATTATTGTATGATAAATTAAAGACTGGTCATAATATAGTTAGGAGGTAAGATATGAGTAACGCAAGAAACAATGCACGTGCTAAAGAAAATGCAAGAAACAGTGCTAAAAACAATGCTAGATGCAATAATAGCAAATGCCATGCAAGAAATAATGCTCGTGCAAATGCAAAAGAAACTGAAGAATAATTAATCTTTATGACTACGAGGATGATACGTTTCGTAGTCTTTTTTTAGTTGCTCATTAATTACATGCGTATATATCTCGGTCGTTGCTAAATCTTCATGCCCCAAAAGTTCCTGAATAATCCTAATATTCGCCCCATGCATCAATAAATGCGTAGCAAAAGAGTGACGCAAAACATGAGGAGAAACATCCCTTTTAATACCAGCTCTCAAACATTGTTTCTTAATAACCTTAAAAATCGATACCCTGGAAATATTCTTATAAGCATTACTAATGAATAAATACTCACTATCATGTTTCTTTAAAATCTGCGGTCTAATATCTTCAATATATCTTTTTAAATATCCCAAAGCTGTATCATTAACCGGAACAATTCGTTCTTTAGAACCTTTACCCATAACTCGTATAACACATTCATTAAAATCAATATTACTAACCTTTAAATTTGATAACTCACTAACTCTAAGACCTGTTCCATATAATACTTCTAACATTACTTTATCTCTAAAATCATAAATAGTACTTATTGGAACATCAAGTAATTTATTAACTTCTTCTTCTGTCAAATACTTAGGTAAGCTTTTAGCTACTTTAGGGCTACTAACATAATCGAAAGGATTATCTTTAACAATATTTTCATCTCTTAAGTAATTAAAAAATGAATTAAACACCGTAATTTGATGTGCTATCGACTTACTTGTATAATCTTCATTATCTTTTAAATACTTCAAAACATCATCATACGTTAAATCTTTAAATAATTTTAAATCTCTAATGCATTTCAAATCATTATTATATGCTTTTAACGTATTATCAGCTAATTTACGTTCATATTTTAAATAATCAATATACTTATTTATTAATTCTTTATTTTTTTCACTTATTGGCGTTTCCTTAGTTTTTTCATTTTGTTCTACTAACTCTTTATTCTGCATATTTACCTCTACTAACATTTTAAAATAAACTTTGCTAAAATACAATAGTTTGATATAATAGTTAATGTTAGAAAGAAGAGATAATATGGAATTACTAGCTAATAAATATCGTCCTACATGCCTAGACGAAGTAATCGGTCAAACCCATCTTATTGGGCCTAATAAAATTTTATCAAATATGGTTAAAAATAATAAAGTTTTTTCCATGATACTTTATGGTAAACCAGGAATTGGCAAAACATCCATCGCTAATGCTATTGCTACCGAACTTAAAATGCCCCATCGTTTTTTGAATGCTACAATAAATAATAAAAGTGATTTTGATATTGCTATTGAAGAAGCTAAAATGTATGGTAGTCTTATCTTAATAATTGATGAAATTCATCGTATGAATAAAGATAAGCAAGATTTATTATTGCCTCACGTTGAATCAGGTCTTATTGTTTTAATCGGTCTTACTACTAGTAATCCTTATCATAAAATAAATCCTGCTATTAGAAGCCGTTGTCAAATATTTGAACTTCATGAACTTACTGAAGATGAAATAATTGCCGGCCTTAAACGTATTGCTAAAGATATTAACGCAAATGTTAATGATGATGCTTATGTAGCTATGGCTAAAATATCGTCGGGTGATTTTCGTAACGCCATAAATCTTTTAGATATTGCTACATCTTGTTCTAGTGATAATCATGTAACCTTAGAACTTCTTAAAACAATTAATTCTAAGCCAGTATTCTTCCATGATAAGAATGAAGATGGGCATTATGATGTTTTATCCGCCTTTCAAAAGTCTATTCGGGGTAGTGATGTCGATGCTGCTATGCATTACTTAGCCAGACTTATCGAAGCTGGCGACTTAGATTCTATCTATCGCCGCATGAGTGTTATTGCCTATGAAGATATCGGCCTTGCAAACCCTTCCATCGGTCCAAAAGTAATGGCCGCTATATCGGCTGCTGAGTTAGTTGGGTTACCTGAGGCGAGAATACCTCTTGGCACCGTAGTTTGTGAAATGGCACTATCTCCTAAATCAAATTCTGCTCATTTAGCACTAGATAATGCCCTAAATGATATCAGAAAAGGTACCACTGGCAACGTTCCTGACCATATTAAAACCAGCTCTCTTACTTATAAATACCCTCATGATTACCCTAATAGCTGGGTTGAACAACAATACTTACCTGATAACTTAAAAAATAAAAAATATTACTATCCTAAACATAATAAATATGAAGATGGCTTAAACTTTGTTAATAAACAAATGAAAAGTCAAAAATAAAGTGTCTCGAATTAAAGACACTTTTTGTTATTCTCCATAATATCATTAATACAATAATAAGCTGCATAAATACCTGCTGTATTGGGAACCATCATACTTGAACCTGGCGTGCGGTCCGTCTTTCTAGGCATTTCCTTCGAAGCTACTACCATTAAATGTTTAATCTTATTATCTCTTAGTAATTTGCGCATAACCTTTGCTAACGGGTCATACGAAGTCTTAGTAATATCACATATTTCTAACATCGTTGGATCAAATTTATTACCAGTACCCATGGCACTTATAATCTTAATACTGCGTTCTTGCGCTAATTTAACTAATTCTAACTTTATCGTTACTGTATCACATGCATCAATAATATAATCATAATTATCTTTTAAGATATCTCTAATATTTTCTTTAGTTAAATACTTTGAAACCGGTATAACTTCACACTCCGGATTAATAAGCTCCGCCCTTTTTTTAGCTTCCATTACTTTAAGATTGCCAATATTTTCATGATTAGATAAAATTTGTCTATTTAAATTTGACTCTTCAAAGGTATCATTATCTATCACTGTAATATGGCCAATACCCATACGAAGTAAGGTTTCAAAAGCTGCTCCCCCTACTCCGCCTACCCCTACTAAAAGTACATGAGCATGCTTTATTCTATCTAACGTTTCCTCATCCATTATTTTTAACAATCTACTAAATTGGTTCATAATAACCTCCATTTTTCCAAAATAAAAACCAAAGGGATAATCTATTGTGATAAAAAGCCCGCTATGTAGCAGGTGGGCATCACATGATTTGCTTTAGGATTCTAGGTTACTTAATGACCCAGCATTCAACACCACAAACCAATTAGATTCCCGTATAATCACTTACTCGGTTTTTATGTAAGATAGATTATTTATCCTTTGGTAATTAAAGTATATCATATATTTATTAAGCTAATCAATAGATTTGACACTAATTTACATTATTTGTAGTAGCGTATTTTGGCATACTTGGGTTTGCTGCCGCCTGAGTAGTAGGACGAACATTAACTCTCCACCTTGCCGAAACATCGCAGTTCGTTGAATAAGGCATTGGATTAGGCATTTCAAGCTTTATTATCATTGGTAATTTAAATGCTGAACCAAAACCTACACAGTTACCTGGTTGCAATACCTTTTGCTTTTCAATAACATCTTGACTAATATTAGGAAGCATTGTTCTAATATATTCAATATCCTTAGGGTGAGTCATTTTAAATATTAAGAAATTATTACATTGGGATATTACCGTATCCGATATCTCTACTGGACGTTGAGAAATTATATTTAATAATACCCCGTATTTACGTCCTTCTTTTGCAATACGTTCAAAAATATTATAACCAATTAAGAACGTATCGGCATCCTTAGAAACATATCTATGCGCTTCTTCTAAGAATAAATGGAATGGAATTGACGCTCTTTGTTCACGAGTCTTCGCAAATTCAAAGAACATTCTAGCATATATTTTAACTATAACCTTTGCATACGTATCATCTACATCTTCTAAGTTAATATTAATTATTTGAGCTTTTCTTCTATTTGGCATTGCTACTAAAGAAGAAATATATTGTTCTGCTGTTATATAACTTGGATAATTAAAGTAAGAACCTATATTAGAATTAATAATTGAATTTAATCTTACCTTAAGTACTATCGCATCATCATACAAAGTTTCATTATGTTGGAACCCTTCTGAAATCAAGGTGAACTCCAAGGCATTAGCTAAATCTTTTAAAGTATAATAAACATCTTTAGGTACAATCTTACCTTCTAAATCATCATTAATAAACTTTAAAATATAATCATTTATTAATACTGACTCTCCAAAATTACCTTTAGAATCGATTTCAAAACAATCACTAAATTTACGACTATACCCTAAACCTTGAACCTCAGTATCAAAATTAAATTCCGGAGTATGACAAACTTGAATAATTTGGAACACTTCATTTTTCTTTTGTTTCGTTGTCTCATTACTAAATAAGATGGCTAGTAAAGCCTTAGCTATTAAATGATTTTTATAAATTCTTGATTCGTCAGAAACTTCTGCAAATATCTTTGCTAACTTTAAAGTACGTTCTAAAATTGGTATTTGAGTATGACTTGAAGCTTGTAATAACAAGGTTAAATCATCTAAATTTAATAAATGCACTGGGATTTGTAATAATTGGTCTGTTGGGTCCGTTGGATTAGTAGTAATAAACTTATAACTATAATTAGGGTTTATTTGATTTATCTTACCAAACGCCGTCTTATATTCTCCATAAGCA
Source organism: uncultured Bacillota bacterium (assembly GCA_937926935.1). Taxonomy (GTDB): domain Bacteria; phylum Bacillota_I; class Bacilli_A; order RF39; family UBA660; genus CAG-605. The sequence goes on along the minus strand of CALBBI010000032.1, from coordinate 12,437 downwards.
TCAAATATAAATATATTAGCATTATATGCAATAAAATTTGGGTTAGAAAATAAATTTTGAACTATTCTTGATACGCCACACGATTTACCTGAACCAGAGTTTCCAAATATTGCCATATGGTTAGATAATAAATCATTTATATTAACACATACTGTATAATCTTTATAAATAGCTGATTGACCTAGTTTAAAAGTTTTATCATTATAAGTACCCATTAATTCTTGTAATTCTTCTTTATTAATCATTCGAATATTTGACGATAGCAAAGGCTTTCTAATAACACCACTTACATATCTACCATTAATAAATTCTCCCAAGAATCTTATCTTTATTGTATCGTCATTTACTTCTTCAACTTCTCCCAAAATTGCTTGGTTAGGTGCTTCAAAAACAACATTTGAGTTCATTAAATCGACATCTTGACCCGGTTCAATCTTAGATTCAATATGAGCTTCTCCCTCAGTAATATATTTAATCTTTCCAAACATGAAAATCACTCTCTCTATTCTAGTTAATTATACCATGTTCGAGGCCCTAAAAAAAGAAGATTATTTATTTTTATCTTCTTTTTTGCTTTTTCTCAAAATCTACTTGTTTTTGAATTATTTTAATCATTCTTTTGTGGGATGGAATATTTTGTAATTGATATCCTAATTTTTCTTCTGCTTTATATATGGCTCCCATATAAGCTTCACGTTTTTCTTCTTTACTTAGTTTATCTAATCTTTTATAGATATCTAAGAACTCTTCTTTTAATACCTTATTAAATAATCCCACACTCTTTGGGTCATTACGATAATACTTATTCAAGAAATCTTTTAATCCTTGTTTATCATAAAATGTACCATACGTCTCATCTTCTTCTGGTAAGACACTATAAAGACTAGCAAGTTCGCTATCGTTATAACCAATCTTATCTAAGAAAGCCACACGTTGCATAATTAAATCATTAATTTCTTCTTGAGCTTTATAAATATAGGCTCTTATAATATCTCTATTCTCATAATTAAGTTCTTCTCTTAATTTATATACTTCCTCGGTTTTAGCAGCAATACTAGCGTCAAAATAATCAATGACGCCATATACTAATAAGCCAAATTCTGCCTCTGTTAATTCATATAATTCTTTATTATTCATAACTACCATTCCATTTCTTTAAGTGTTTCTAGTGTCAAACTAGTATTATTTTCAAATTTGCTAATAAATTTTTTTACTTGAGCAACCCAGCTTGGATTAGCAACTTGTTTATTTCCTACTGTAACTGGGTTATACTTTTTACCAATTGTCTCAACCGTAGTAAGTCCTTTACCATAGTAACTTTTTGACATTAATAAAACGTAACGATAGACTCCATATTCAATACTTGGATATTTTATTAAGCCCCTACTTGCCATACCGCCAAAAATATTATTCTTTAACATCATGCTACTAGCACTTAAATTACCTGATTCTAAATAGGCAATTGCCTTTAGTGTCTTAGCATCAACATTATCATATATTGAACTAAAATAGTCTATTAAGCCATATATGTACTTTTTATTAACTTTTTTATATTGATATTTTCTATTAAATAGTTTTGGTTTAGTCTCTTCTAAATTTTCTAAGAAATGTAATAATGATATATCTAATGTTTCATAACAAGTTCCCCTATTACTTAAATCATAGACATTAAAAGATTCTTTATTGGTATTTATAATTTCTTTCTTTAAATTATCCATACTTATACCAAACATCTTACTATAAAATAGATATGTATCGTAGTTTTCTTCTATGTTTAATACAATTTTATCTTCTATTGTTATTTCATGATATGAAGACACTTCTTTTAACTTAACTGTATTTTGCATTCTTGTTTTATTATTAGTAGAAAACTGTATTATTCCCCCAATTATCATAAGTATTATTGTAATACTCAAACTAATCAGTTTTGGTTTTATTTTCATTTGTACCTTTACCCCCTAAGTAAGTCGGTAGTTAGTACTATACCACATTTTATGCAAAAAAGCAAATCTTGATGTCAAAATTTGCTTTTAATAAATTATTTATTTAATTCTTCACTAAGTATTTCCTTAGTTTTTACTGGATTTGCTTTACCTCTAGTTTGTTTCATAACTTGACCTACAAAGTAATCAAATAGATTAGTTTTACCATTTAAGTAAGCTTCTTTTTGCCCTAAGTTATTATTAATAATCTCCGTAATAATATCTCTTAACTCATCTTCATTAGATATCTGTGAGTTTTCTTTTGAAATAAAGCTTTGTGGTTCTTTTTTCTCTTCTAATGCCTTACTAAATACATCCTTAGCTTGTTTATTAGAAATAGTTCCATCTGCAATTCGGTCTAATATCTGTTTTAAATACTCAGGAGTTATATAAAAGTCCTTAATACTAGAATTATCTTTATTTAACTCCGTCACAATATTAACTGTTATCCAGTTAGAAGCCTGTTTAGCATCCATACCAAGTTTAATACATTCTTCAAAGTAAGAAGCAATATCTTTATCTTTAACTAATATTTTAGCATCATATGCTGATAAGCCATATTCCATCATATAACTATTTTGACGTTCTAATGGTAGTCTTGGAATAGTTTTAACTATTTTCTCTACCCAATTCTTATCAATCTTAATTGGCGGAATATTAGGGTCAATAAAGTATTTATAATCAATAGCATCAACTTTAGTACGCATTCTAATAGTACTATTGGTCTCTTCATCCCATCTTCTTGTTTCCTGAACAAGTTCTTCAAGATTATTTTCTTCTAAAGCTTTAAGTTGTCTTTTTTCTTCATAAAGAATTGCATCATGAACGTTAGAAAATGAGTTTACATTTTTAATTTCAACACGTGGTGTTACGTACTCTCCTTTTTCATTTTTTAAGTTAACGTTAACATCACATCTAATTTGGCCTTTCTTAGTATCAGCAAGAGATATATCAGTATATTGATATACATTACGCATATATTCTAAGAACGCTACTGCCTCATCTGCTGAATAAAAACATGGTTCTGTAACAATTTCCAAAAGTGGCACACCTGCACGGTTATAATCTATTGTTGAAGTATTTTTAAAGTGGTCTAAGCTAGCAGCATCTTCTTCTAAGTGAATATCATGAATTTCTGCTCTAATTACTCTATCTTGGCAAGGTAAATCAATATATCCATTTACCCCAATTGGCTTAGTACACTGTGTAATTTGATATCCTTTAGGTAAGTCTGGATAATAATAGTTCTTACGATCAAAAATAAATTTATCTGCTAGAGTACAATTTAAGACGCTAGCCATTTTAATAGCATGTTCAATACACTTTTTATTTACAATTGGAAGTGTTCCGGGAAAAGCCATATCTACTGGTGAAACATGGCAGTTTGCCGTATCGCTATATTTATTTATTCCGGTTGAAAATACCTTGGCATTACTTTTTAATTCGCAGTGCATTTCAAGACCGACAACAAGTTGTAATTTAGTCATGGCTTACCTCCTTAGCAATTTGATTTTTATAATTCATAGTACTTTCAATACCATAAGCAATGTTTAAAACATTCGCATCATCATAACAATTACCCGTAATATTAAGGCCAACTGGTAAATTAGATACAAAACCATCTGGTATAGTTATTGATGGGAACCCCCCAAAATTGCCTATTTGCAAGTGTTCTTCTAATATTGTTGAACCACCAGCCAAAGTATTTTTAGAATTATCTAAGAACTTAGCTGGTCCAGAACCAACTGGTAATATAACCGCATCGTACTTTTCAAAAAGTTTTTTCCAAGCCTCAACTATTAACCTTCTAGCACGGCCTGCATTTTTAAAGTATCTTTCTTGATTTTCTCTTTGTAATACATATGAGCCAATTACAAATCTTCTCTTAATTAAAGGTGAGAAGCCTTTTGTACGATGGTCCTTCATAACTTCAAAAATATTATCTCCACTACCTCTTGGTCCAAAGCTAATACCCGTTAAATTTGACATGTTAGATGTTGCTTCAGCACAAGATAATACGACATAAACACTAGCAACGGTATCTAATAATGTTTTATCAACTGATTCTTCAACAACCGTAACACCCATTTTTCTCAAAGCCTCAACTCTATCCATAAAATTAGCTAAATGGCTCTTTAGTTCTTCACTTGGATTTTCATAGTTATTAATATCAACAATTTCTTTAATATAGCATAGTTTTTTACCTTTAATACTACCGTCTATACTTTTAGCAAGCTCTATCTTTGAAGAATCCCAACTAGTCATATCCTTAATATCTTGACCCTTAATATTATCTACAACAATCGCTGCATCTAATACACTACGAGTAAGAACGCCACAATGGTCAAGACTTGAAGCAAAAGGAAATAATCCATATCTACTAATCATTCCATAAGTTGGTTTGTATCCAACAATACCACAATAAGCCGCTGGCTTGCGAATAGAATCTCCCGTATCACTGCCTAAAGCATAAGGATACACCCCAGCCGCTACAGCTGCAGCAGACCCACTAGAAGACCCAGCACACATTCTTCTTGTATCCCATGGATTTCTAATAATTCCCGTTCTAGCCGTTGTACCAGTACCACCCATACCAAATTCGTCCATGGCACATCTATTTACGGCAACAGCACCAGCATTCTTTAATTTTTCAATTACCGTTGCATCAAAGAATGGCACATAATTTTTTAAAGTATTTGAACTAGCACTACAAACCATATCCTTAGTAGAATAATTATCTTTAATACCATAAGGAATACCAGATAATAAGTTATCTGTAACTTCTACTTCTTTAGCATCATCTAAAATAAGAGCAAAGGCATTACATTTTTCTTGTAATTCATGACTTTTCTTTAAAGATTCTTGAATTAAATCTTTAGATGTAACTTTTTTATTAACTAAAGCCTCATGTATTTCTAAAATACTTTTATCCATCATAATTATCCAACCACCTTTACTACTTCAACTTCACGTCCCATAGTTTCTCCAGCATTACTTAAAAGTTCATTAATATCAGGAGTTTCTGTAACATTATCGTCATTTAATATAGGACATTCATCTTCTAAACACCAACTCATTGGTTCAACATCAGCAATATTCGGTATTTGATTAATAATTTGAATATCTTTATCAATCGTCTCAAATTCGTCTAAAACCATTTTATTTTCTTCTTCGGTTAAGCCAATTAATAATTTATCAGCATAACTATTAACTAATTCTTTTGTAAACTTCATTTTAAATCATCTTTCTATATATTCATATCTAAATAATCAATTAATTCCTCTTCAGTTATTACTTGTTCTTCTTTCGTAACATTATCTTTTATTTTTATTTCTTTATTCTTAATATCTTCATCATTTAAAATAATTAAGAACTTAGAATTTAATCTATCAGCTTGTTTAAATTGACTCTTTAAACTTCTATTCATAGTTTCTAATTCAACACAGAAACCGCTTAATCTTAAAGTTTGACATAATGTTATGGCGTATTCTTTTTCTGTATCTGAAACATACATAATATATGCGTCTAATTGATTATGAATATTTAATTCAATATCTTCACTTTCTAAAGCTAGTAATAATCTATCTAACCCGCAAGCAAACCCTATAGCTGGAGTATGTGGTCCATCTAAATTTTCTACTAAAGTATTGTATCTTCCACCACCAGCTAAAACATTTTGCGCTCCAAAACCTTCAACGCTAGCTTCAATTTCAAATACAGTATGATTATAGTAGTCTAATCCTCTTACAATGTTAGGATTTTCATTATAAGGTATTTCCATTAAATCTAAGTATTCTTTTACTTTGTTGTATCTAATTCTTGAACTATCATTTAAATAATCCGTAATTTTAGGAGCATTCTTAAGTAAATCTTTATCGCCATCTACTTTACAATCTAAAATTCTTAAAGGATTTTTATTAAATCTACTTTGGCAATCTTCACATAACGTATCAATATGAGGTTTAAAATACTCTATTAAAGCATTACGATAATTATCACGTGATTCTTGATCCCCTAAAGTATTAATATTAACCTTTACTTCTTTTAAGCCTAGTAATCTAAATAATTGAACTGGAATAGAAATTATTTCAGCATCAATATAAGGATCATCGCATCCTAAAACTTCACATCCAAATTGAGTAAGTTCTCTCATTCTACCACTTTGTGGTCTTTCATAACGATACATGGTACCATTATAAAATACCTTAACTGGTTGTGTTGCATCGCCATACATTTTATTTTCAATATAGCTTCTTACAATTCCTGCAGTTCCTTCAGGTCTTAAAGTGATATTTCTATCTCCTCTATCCTTAAAATCATAAGTTTCTTTAGTTACAATATCCGTTGTATCCCCAACACCTCTATGGAATAGTTCAGTTGCTTCAAAAATAGGCGTTCTAATAAACTCATAATTGTATTTTTGACATAAAGCCTCAATTACTTGATTAATATATAACCATTTTTTGCCTTTAATTCCATATATATCTGTTGTTCCTTTTTGTTTAGTTATCACTTTATTTCCTTCTTTCTAAAATCTAGACTTATTATAATAATTTATCAAGGATTAGTCAATTAATTATTGCCTTTTTTCCTAAGTTCCAACTTCCTTAATAAAGCCATTTTTTTCTTTTAAGTCATAGTTACGATATTAACATATGTTTGTATAAGCTGTCAATATATTTTTTACAAAAAATAAACAAAAAGAACTAAACCGTCTCTTTAACGTTAGTTCTCTTTCTTATTAAACTCCAATCATTCATATTATAATAATATTCATCAGTATAATGAGTTTTCTCATTAGATTTAGGAGTTGCTATTTTTAACGTATCTCCATTAACTTCAATCTTTAATGCCACTACACTAACTAAAAATCCTGAATAATAATCGTCAAAATAAATTGGAATCTCGTCATTAATTAATCTATCCCCATCATAATTAATGATATATAATTTACTATCTTTAATATAACTAACAAATTTTTCATATACTTCTAAGTAGCTAATGTTATCTTCTTTTAAAATATTAACTCCTTCACTATTATATAAGCGATAATAATATGTATTATACTTATTCTTATCTTCTATCTTAGTTTTCATTAAAACATGATTATCTACTAAATATACTTTATCAATTACTTCATTTATGGCAATAGTACTACTCTTATCATTAGGGTTATAAACATAGTAATTATCATTATCTTGCATTATATATAACTTCGTATCTTTATCAAAAGTTATATAATCATGAGTATAATCTTCCGCATTACTAACTTTTCCTTTAATAACTTGGTCAATTCCCCATCTACCATTCTTCTTCACAATATATCTACTATTATCTAACTTACCCAAAGAATCCTCTACATAAGCATATCTAATATCTTCATACTTAGCAATTATCTTCTTAGCATTTATATCATATAAGTATATTGCCTTTTCTTCTGCCTCAGTATCCTTATTTCGATACTCGGTAATAAAGACATATCTGTTTTCCGTAATAGCCATTTTATACTTCGTATATTTATCACTATCTGTTGGATATATTACTGATTCACTTATTTCACAATCACTATCACTTAGTAAGCACTTATATGTATCTAGTAAATTTTTATCATTATCATAGAAGAATAGTACTCCATTAATTTTTTCTTGGTACAAAGGATTACTTGGTATATCATAACCTGTTTCTATTTCTGGTAAATCAGGATCATTTACTCTATTTAATACATTATCCATTCTAATACCACTCCAAATAGGAACCATCTCATTATCTTTAATAGTCTCTCTATTATATTCTCTAAATACCCATCCAATAGACATCTTTGTTGTTACATATCCATCATCATATTCTTTCGTACTTGTTCCTAAAAGTATCAATGGGTCATCCCCGTTTTTATAACGATTTATATCTATTAAAAGAACAATAAAGTACGTTAAAATTAAAACTAAAATACTTACTGTCACTATTCTACGTATTAAAAGTCTCCTCTTACGAGCATTCTTTGCTTGTTCAGTTTCCATGGCTTCATACATTTCTCCTGATGATTCGTTATACATAAAATCCTCCTTATTTATTCTTACTATCAAGTATTATTGTTATTGGTCCGTCATTATTTATATTTACTAGCATATCCGCTTGAAAAATGCCTTCAGCAACATCAACGTTCTCTCGTAGCATTTCATTAAACATCAAATAGTATTTCTTAGCCATCTCTGGCTCCATCGCATCGATATAACTAGGTCGATTGCCTTTTTTCGTATTAGCGCACAATGTAAATTGTGATATCAATAAAATACTTCCCCCATTATCTAAAATACTCTTATTCATAACTCCATTACTATCGTCAAATATTCTTAGATTTAACACTTTCTTTGCCATATATTCTAAGTCTTCTAATGTATCTTCTTTAGTTATCCCTACTAATAATACTAATCCATTATCAATTTGACCAGCAATCTTACCATCAACCGTAACACTGGAATACTTACTACGTTGTACTACTACCATCATTAATTATTAACCCTTTCTACGTCTTTAACAAACTTTAACTTTTGTAACGCATTAATAAAACCATTTAGTTTATCAACCGAACTTATCTTAACAGTTATTTTATATACTGTCTCAATTTGTTCTTCCTTAGTATTAAATGAATCTATATATATGTCTTTGGTTGATGCTAAAGAGATTATATCTAGTAAGTAATTCTTACCACTTACAGTTCTTATTACTAAGTCAGTATAATATTCACTAGTTGTATTAACATTCCATGATACATCAATCAATCTCTCCGTATTAGAAACATTCTTACAATCACTCTTATGAATAGTTATACCCTCACCCTTAGTAATATATCCCACAATATTATCACCCTTAATAGGTTTACAACACTTAGCAATAGATACCTTAATATCCCCAAAGCCACTAACAATAATATCACTCTTATAATCAGTTTCATTTTGTTTCTTACGATTACCAACACGTTCTAATAAGATATCTTGAACATCTTTCTTATCTTGATAAATTATGTTTAGAATGTATGTTGGGGTAAATCTTAAAGACCCAATAGATAAATAAATATCATCTAAATTATCTAGTTTTAAATCTTTACATATCTTATTAATATTATCTTGGTTTAAAACCTCGCTAATGCTTAATTTACGTTTTCTAATTTCTCTTTCTAAAAGAGTTGTCCCCTTCTTTATATATTCTTCTCTATCTTGTTTTGAAAAATACGATTTTATTTTATTTTTTGCTTGACTTGTTTTAACAAAGTTTAGCCATTCTTTGGAAGGAGTTCCTGAATTACTAGTCTTGATACTTACAATATCTCCATCTTGTAGCTTATGGTCTAGTGGTACCATAACATCATTTACTATTGCCCCAACAGTTGTATCTCCAACTTTAGAGTGTATACGATACGCAAAATCTACTGGGGTAGCATCCGCTGGTAACTCAACAACATCACCCTTTGGTGTAAAACAATATATCATACTTCCTAAAGCTTCATTTGATATTTCTTTAGAAATTTCACTATCCGCTAAAGATTCCCCATGTTGTTCAATTAAGTTTCTAAATAATTCTAATTTTTGTTCAAAGACATTTTGAACACCCCCAGCCGTATGCTCTTTATATGACCAGTGTGAAGCAATACCTTTTTCCGCTATCTCATCCATTTCATGAGTTCTTATTTGAACTTCATATACATATCCCCCAATCCCAAAGATTGAAGTATGTAAAGATTGATACATATTTTCCTTAGGCATGGCAATATAATCCTTAAAACGCTTAGGAATTGGTCTAAACTTTGAATGAATTAGGCCAATAGCTAAATAACAATCACTTACCTTATCCACGATTATTCTTAAAGCTAAGATATCATATATTTCATTCCATTTCTTACCCTTAGCCATCTTTTCATAGATACTATGAACACTTTTAACTCTAGCCTTAATATAAAAAGATATTCCTTGTTCACTTAAAAGCGTTGCCAAACTTTGTTTCATTTCATCTAATTCTTCATTTAATGTCTCTCTCGAATCATTAAGTTTTTCTAATATATCATTATATACATCAGGCTTAGTATATTTTAAAGATAAATCTTCTAGTTCACTTTTAATTGAGTTAATACCTAGACGATGGGCAATTGGAATTAATACCGATATTGTTTCATTTGCTTTTTGCTTTTGAGCCTCAGGATCTAATGCCCATATAGTACGCATATTATGCAATCTATCAGCAAGTTTTATAAATAATACTCTAACATCTTCTGATAAACCAACCAAAACTTTTCTTAAATTTATAGCCGATGCCTCTTTATCATCACTCAAAGTTAGTTTATTTATCTTTGAAATGCATTCTACAATTCCCGCTATCTCATTACCAAATTCATTTTTTATGTCTTCATAAGTTGATCCACCATGATTAATTGTTTCATGCAGTAAAGCCGCACTTATTGTTACATAATCAACATTTAAATCTGTTAAAATATACGCTACATTAACGGGATGACTTATATAATCTTCCCCACTTAGTCTTTTTTTACCTTCATGACGCTTCGCTGCATACTTATATGCTTTAGTAATTGTATCTAATTCACTACTCTTTGTGATATAAGACGCTACTGTATCATAAAGTTTATCAAACGTTACCTCTTCGTAACTCTTATCTATCTCATTCATATTATCACTCTCTTTATAGTAATTCATTATATTTATCTTTAGTTTTAGGTAGTTCACTAACCATATTATTATTCTCTATTCTTTTTAAGACATAATCTCTAAAATAATCACTATTAGTATTTAATATATCATCAACCATAGCCGCTAAAGATAAATTATTAGTATTTAACCATTTAGTATTTCTTAAGTATTCCCATATATCTTCTGTTGTTACATAATCTATATGTTTTCTTTTTAATTCTAAGTATTTAGAATTTAATGCTGGTTTTAATCTTGTTTTTAGTTCTAATAAACTATTAAATTTCAAATCATTTTGCATATTTATCTCCTTGTATTTTTACTAGTTACCTCATAATTTACATATCCATTATCATTATAATTAACTGTATAATTTAAATCATATAAGTTTCTTAATTCTAATATTGTTTTTAATGTTACCATCATTGCTTCAAAGTTAGCTACCATTGTTGGTACATAATTTCCCTTATAGTCTCCATATGGCGCTATTGGGTTTCCACCCATTTTTGATAGTTCTAGAATAAATGAAGCGGCATATTTACTTCTTAGTACATCTCCAAATCCGGTTACTTTATCTGGATGACCCATAACTTTATAAGCATTATTTGTACCCGTTAATTCTTCATAAACATTTCCTGTTTTTCTTGAGTACTCAGTAGCAATACGGTTATTAATATAGAAGTTAAAACTTTTAACTTTACTATCATCATCTACTGGGTAAGTATAAAGCATTCCACCTGTACCATGGCAATTAAATAATGCGGCATATTGATGCTCTTGTTCTTGAATTTGGACGTATTTTAATATAGCTTCATTTTCTGGACAATATCGAAAATCTTCTTCCATGCTAATATTTGGTAACCCAATTGGACCATTAACACTCTTCAAAATATGATTATCTCTAAGTTTAGCATAAACATTACCATACTTAGCTATTCTTTCCTTAGTTATTTCATAAAAATAAGGATTATTATCATTTAGATTTATTCCATCACTATTAGCAAAAAAGTTAGCTAATGTTCCCATGGGAAATAATCCATCTTTATACATTGCTTTTAGTTTATTCTTTAAATTTATATGAGCTTCATCATACTCTGGAAATAAATCTAAATTAACTCCATTAAATATTTGAGTATGATATCTCGTATTATCTACTTCTTTTACCTCTCCAAAGTTATTTTGCCATTCCCTGTCTACTAATTCATCTAATTTATTTTTATTAACAAAATAATAATTATTTAAAAATTCTTTCATACTATCTAAAGTTATATTCTTATTTAGAAATTTTTGCCAAAAGAAATTAGTAATATCTTCCTTAGTACCCACATTACTAAACTCTGTAACAAAGGCATTTAATATTTTATTTACTTTATTAACTTTAATGTCATCTTCTCTATAGTATGACCAATATTTCTTAGAAAAAGTCTCCATTTCTTGTGGTGTCATATTACCCATCACTTGTTCTAGAGCATACGTAGTTGTAAAATATCCTTCTGGGTTTTGACAAGGTATAAAATCAATTGTATAAATTGCTGGGTCAAAATTTCTAAATGTTCCTTTTCCTAAGCTTAAATTTTGCATTAATTGAGTTACAAAATCAACACCAATTATTTCATTACCATGGGCTCCACCCATATAAGTTACATGAATTGGTCCTTTTCCTATTTTATAATGCTCAATAGGAAAGCCACATGATGTATATCCTAAATTTTCTAACTTTTCTACAGGATAAACATTATCTGGATTATTTAATATTTTATTT
>CALBBI010000031.1:0-18753 GCA_937926935.1 uncultured Bacillota bacterium | reverse complement strand
CTAAAATGAATAAACTTTTACCAGTTGGTTTCTTTTGAAGTTCTTTAGCTAGTTTGACGCGACCGGCTTCCCCGCCACTTAGAGTTGGAGCACCTTGGCCTAGTTCAACGTAAGATAAACCGACGTCCATCATAATATCTAACTTAGCCTTAATTTTAGGAACGTTAGCAAAGAATTCAACGGCTTCTTCAACACGCATGTTTAGTACTTCAGCAATATTCTTTTCTTTATATTTAATATTTAGGGTATCTTTATTATACCTTGTACCATGACACACTTCGCAAGGAACGTAAACATCGGGTAAGAAATGCATCTCGATTTTTTTAACGCCATCACCGTAGCAAGCTTCACAACGGCCACCTTTGACATTAAAGGAGAATCTTGATTTATCAAAGCCACGCATTTTAGATTCTTTCATTTCAGCGAATAGAGTTCTTATATCGTCGAAGACGCCAACATAGGTTGCTGGGTTAGAACGTGGTGTTCTACCGATTGGGTCTTGGGATATTTGAACGACTTTATCGATATTATCTAAGCCTTTGATTTTTTTATACTTACCTGGCATTATTTTAGATTTAGGATAAATATTTTTAAAAACAGCTTTGTATAAAATTTCGTTAACTAAGGAGCTTTTACCAGAACCAGAAACACCGGTAACGCAGACAAATTTCCCTAAAGGTATTTTAACGTCGATATCTTTAAGATTGTGTTCTTTAGCGCCAATTATTTCTAAGAATTTGCCATTGCCTTTTCTTCTAGTTGTTGGGACTTCAATACGCTCTTTACCACTTAGGTAACGTCCAGTTAGGGAGTTGGGATTAGCCATAACTTCCTGTGGTGTTCCCGCTGCAACGATTTGGCCACCTTCCCTACCAGCACCAGGTCCAACATCTACTAGATAGTCAGCAGCTAACATGGTATCGGTATCATGTTCTACTACTACTAAAGTATTTCCTAAGTTCACCATTTCTTTTAGAGAATTGATTAGTTTATCATTGTCTCTTTGGTGAAGACCAATACTTGGTTCGTCTAAAACATATAAAACACCACTTAATTTACTACCTATTTGAGTTGCAAGTCTAATACGTTGTAGTTCGCCACCAGATAAGCTTCCTGCCATGCGATCTAAGGTTATATAATCAAGACCAACATTTTTTAAAAATTCTAAGCGATTGATTATTTCTTTTATAATTAGATTACTTATTTCTTGTTGTTCTTTATTTAGTTTTAAGTTTTTAATAAAGTCTAGAAGTTCACCAATGCTCATTTGGGTCATTTCATAAATGTTTTTTTTGTTGATAAGTACATTTAGAACGCTCTCTTTTAATCTTGCTCCATGGCAGATGGGACATTCTAATTCCATCATGTAATTATCTAGCCATTCACGTATCCAAGAAGAAGAAGTCTCAATGTATCTTCGTTCTAGATTGTTTATAACTCCTTCATAAAAACCTGTTGTAAATCTTTTATTACCATTTTTAGCGGTGTATTCAAAGTTTAGAGGTTCAGTACTACCGTAAAAAACAATATTTTTTTCTTTCTTAGTTAGATTTTTAAAAGGTTTATTCATATCAATATGATAGTGGTCGCAAGCGGTTTTGACATCGGTATAAAAAATATTTTGGTCGTCACTCATAGTAGCAATAGCGCCACCATTAATTGATTTATCAGGGTCTGGTACTAACAAGTCTTGGGAAATTGCTGTTTTAAACCCTAAGCCTTTACACTCAGGACAGGCCCCGAATGGAGCATTAAATGAAAACATACGGGGTTCTAAATCAGGTAGTGAATAGTTACATTTGATACAAGCAAATTTTTCGCTCCAAAGTATTTCTTCGCCGTCAATTATGTGGATTAGAACCATGCCGTCGGCTAATTTAGTTGATGTTTCTATGGCTTCGAAGATACGGCTACGCTCCTCTGGTCTTAAGACAATACGATCAACAACTACTTCAATTGTATCTTTGATATTTTTTTCAAGAGTTATTTGTTCATCTAGGGACTTCATTTCTCCGTTTATACGCACTCTGGTGAACCCTTTAGCACGTAAATCGTCGAGTAAGTCTTGATGTGTACCTTTTTCATCACGAACTACTGGGGCCATGATTTCAAGTTTAGTTCCTTCTTCAAAGTTCATAACCTTATTAGTCATTTCTTCGATACTTTGATGGACGATTGGTTCATGGTGATTAGGACAGTATGGAGTACCAATTCTAGCGTATAGTAGTTTTAAATAATCGTATATTTCAGTAACCGTACCGACTGTACTTCTTGGGTTGTTATTAGTTGTTTTTTGGTCGATAGCGATACTTGGGCTTAAACCATCGATGGAGTCAACATCTGGTTTATCGGAGTTGCCTAAAAATTGTCTGGCATAAGATGATAAGCTTTCTACAAAGCGTCTTTGGCCTTCAGCAAATATTGTGTCGAACGCTAAAGAACTTTTTCCGGAACCAGAAACGCCGGTCATTACGATAAGGGAGTTTTTTGGTAAATCTAAATCGACATTCTTTAGATTGTTCTCTCTAGCGCCACGAATTCTTATTTTATCATTATTCATATATATTACCTCGCTTTTTGTTAGTTTTTTATTCTATCATAGAAGTTACAATGTTGGCACATTTTTTCACATTTTTTATTTTGTTTGAAGCCTTCAATCATTTTAAGGGCTTTTTCTTGGTTTAAAATTTGGTCTAAAGGAGTTTCTTTGATATTTCCTAGTTTTAGAGAGCCATTATAATCTAGGCAACAAGGAACAATGGTACCGTCAACTAGAATACCGATATGGTCAATTAAGCCTTTACAAGAACCATTTTCATTACAATAATCATTATTGATATCAGGCCAAATAAAGCTTTTTGCAAAATCAACATATAGATTGGTCTTTATTTTAGTATTTCCAGTTATTCTAACATTATAATGATTTTCTAATTCTTTTAAGATATTTTGAGTATCAGGATTGTCTTGCCAAATTCTTAGATTAATAATGGTGTTGTTAAGTAGTAAGTTATCCACAGCGTCGTAGATATCATTTAAGTATTTAGTAAGTTCTTTCTTATTTTGGTTGTTGAAAGCTTGGAGCGATATATTTACTTGGCGAATGTTCTTGTTGTTAGCTATTCTAGAAATAAGATAACCATTAGTAGTTATATTAACATAAAAACGCGAACTTGCAATATCTATTAAATTATTTATATCAGGATGAAATAAGGGCTCGCCCATTAAGTGAAAATAAAGGTACTTAGTGTAGCCTTCTAAGGAATTAAGAATTAAGTTAAAATCATCGATAGATATTAAGCTTTTAACCCTGTTATTGCCCGGACAAAAAGAACAATTTAAATTGCAAATATTAGTTATTTCAAGATAGACTTTTTTAAAACGCATGGGTATCACCTTCTTAAAATATTATATCACACAATTGTTTGTAGTCAAGGCAAAATGTGAAAATTAGTTCGATATGTTTAATATGTATTTACAATGAATAATGGTTGTATTATAATATAAATGTAGTTTATATAGGGAGGTTGTACAATGAATAATATTAAAAAATTAAGATTAAAAAGAAAGATAACTCAGGTAGATTTAGCAAAGCAAATTGAAGTTAAACAGGAAACGATTAGTGCTTATGAATCCGGAAAAGCTCAACCTAGTTGTGAGGCGCTAGTTAAAATTGCTGATTATTTAAATACTTCAACTGATTATTTATTGGGACGTATTGAAGACGATAGTCCCCTATCTGGTTATAATATTAAGAGTATGAACCCGAAGACTTATAAAATGCTTAATAATTTTTTAATGTTAAAGGAAAAAGAAAAAGATGAATGTTTATGGTATAGTGAGGCCATTAGGAAAAGAGATTTCGATAAGTAGAAATCTCTTTTAGTTTAGAATTATAATATTGTAGTTTAGGATTGCTGCTACTACAAGCCAGATAATATAAGGTATTTGAATGATTGCAGCAAGGGGTTTTATTTTATAGAATTTAATCATCATGATTATGACACTGACGATTAGAAGTAAAATCCAGATAAATGCTAAAGAATAGTTTTTAAAGCGAAAGAAGATTGGGGTCCATAGAACGTTTAATATTAATTGAATAAGGTAAGCAAAAAAAGCCTTCTTTTTGAATTTAGGGTCAGTTTTGTTGATGCAGATTAAATAAGAAGAGACACCCATTAGGATATACAAAGTAGTCCAGACAATAGGAAATGTGATTGGTGGTGGTGTCCAAGCAGGTTTGTTAATAGTATTAAACTCATTCATTTTGCCACCTAAGATAGCACCAACTCCACTGGCCGCTAGAGCGAATGCGATATCCTTAATTAATAATTTATATTCAATATTTCTTTGATTGTATTTTTCCATATATTTCACCTTCTAGTGTTAGTATATGGAGTTTTTTATTTTTTATTAGTTTTTCTTTCTTGAATTTTATAGACTATTTTTAGAGATAGTTTTGTTGGTATAAAACGGTTTAGAAATACGCCAAGTTTAACGGTTAGTCCGGGTATGACAATTAATTTATGTTTTAGGGTTTTATCATGGCGTACTTAGCTACTTTCATACTTTCTTTAGAATCAATATTAAATTTGCCACCAGCTACTTTGTTGAATTCGGTTTTTACAGGGCCTGGACAAAGTACAGAGATGTGGACATTACTTTTTTTACGACGAAGTTCTTCGTAGATACCTAAAGAGAATTTTAAGCAGTAGTTTTTAGTGGCGTAATAGGTATTTAGACGGGGTCCGGCAAGGAAGCCAGCAGAAGATGCCACGTTAAGAATGGTTCCTTGGTCTTTTTTATAGAAGTCGCAAAGAAATAATTTAGTTAGAATATGCATAGCTTTGACGTTTAAGTTTATCATTTCTAATTCTCTATTTAGGTCAGTTTCAAAGGTATTGCCAAAAAGTCCAAAGCCAGCGTTGTTGATTAAAAGGTCAATTTGTTCGTTTTTTACTTGGTTATATAGTTTAAAACAATTTTCTTCAAGTCCTAAATCAAGAGGAATGATTTGGACGTTAGTTTTTAAGGATTTTTGGAGTTTTTCTAATCTATCTTCTCTTCTGGCTACTAAGATCAAGTCCCAGCCTAAGCTTGATAGGTACTTAGCCATATCTTTACCGATACCAGAGGATGCTCCAGTTATTAATGCTTTCATATAATCACCACACTTAGTATATCATGAATTTACGAAGAAATAAGAAAAAAAGACATATCGACGATATATCTAATTGTTTAAGAACTCTGCAATAGCAGGATACATTTGCTTTTTTCGTGATACCATTTTAGGAATATATGTTCCTTCTTCAATGGCTGGTATATTGTAAGATTCACTAACGATATTTTGAGCATTAGTACTATAAATAATGTAAGAACCGTTTTTAATAACGTCAGTTACGAATAGAACGGCAACTTTGTAGTTATTGGTTTCACACATTTCGTCTAAGTGTTTTACGTAGTCATTCATGTTTTTCTTAATTTCTTCAAAGTCAAGGGTCATTACTTGGCCAATACCAATACTACAATCATTTAGTTTGAATGATTTGAAGTCTTGTTCAACTATTTCTTCTGTGGTCATGCCTTTGATACTAGAACCTGCTCTTAACATGTTCATACCATATTCTTCGATATCTAGATTGGCAATGCTGGCAAGTTTTCTTGCTACTTCGATGTCTATTTGAGTGGTAGTTGGGCTTTTTAAAAGTAGAGTGTCAGAAAGAATTGCACTTAGCATTAGTCCGGCAATGGTTTCTGGTATTTCAACATTATTTTCTTTATAGATTTCATAGATAATTGTTGATGTACAACCAACTGGCATAGTACGGAAGGAGATAGGAATTGTGGTTCCTAGACTACCTAGGTTATGGTGGTCAACTACTTCTAAGATATTAGCTTCTTCAATACCGTCAACACTTTGGACTACTTGGTTATGGTCAACTAAGATAAGGTTACGTTTTTCATAGTTGTTTTGATCAATTAGTCTTAACATTCCTAGACAGTTGTTTTCGTTGTCAACGATTGGATAATTGGTATGTCCATATTTAGTGGCAATATCAACAAAGTCATCACGATAGTCTTGGTTAGTGAATTTTATTGGGTTTTCATTAATATTAATGGTATTTATAAAATTACATAATTTCATTTTGTTAGCGGTTAAGAATGTGGTAAATGGGG
This sequence comes from uncultured Bacillota bacterium, assembly GCA_937926935.1. Taxonomy (GTDB): domain Bacteria; phylum Bacillota_I; class Bacilli_A; order RF39; family UBA660; genus CAG-605. Next base: position 12,579 of record CALBBI010000031.1, on the reverse strand, counting down.
TTTTAATGATATTGATTTTTTTCTCAGTAGCAAGAGGTATTAAGTCTTCTGGGAAAGCATTGTTACCTACCATGATTATTAATTTAACATTGCAGTTTAGAGCGTATTCTAAAATAGGTCGTCTGTCCGCTACGATTAAAACATTTTCATTAGATAGTTTAACAGTTGTAGTGAATGTTTGAGATTTGTATGCGGCCGCAATTATTTTACCTTGAATAAGCTCATCAAATCTTAGAATACTGGTGGCATTTAAAACATCTAGGATATTATCATATGAGGTATTTAGTTCATAGATATCACCTTCGATTATATTTTTAGCCATTTCTTTTACGTTTACATAGCCTTTTAGTTTGTTATCGTCGTCTACTAAAGGTAAGCCGGTTACACCTAGAGATTGAAGGCGATTAAAGGTATTTTCCATAGAAGCATGGATGTTTACCATAGCCCCACTTAAGTATTTCATGTCTTTAATTTGTACTTTTACATCGTTAACATAAGCAGGTTCTTTAACATTAAAATATTTTAAAGCATACTCGGTTTCTTTGTTAATATTTCCTAGAACACGAGGTTCGGTTTTCCACCCTAATTTATTTTTAAGATAAGAATAACTGATAGCAGAGCAGACTGTATCAGTATCTGGTTTTTTATGTCCAATAACATATGTTGTTTTCATACTACTACACTTCCTTTTTGTCGATAATTAATTATATCACACTTTGTTATATATGGGAAAATTTTTTTGCATAAAAGTGGCGAAATAAAAAGAAAAACCTCATGTTATTGGCACAAGGTTTGTTCTTAAGTAGTAATTTCAATAATTTTACTATCTAAATCATTAGTAATTAATAAATTGTTATTTTCTAAGAATCTTATTTTGTATCCGGATATATCTTCGTTAAAAGTTATTTCTTGAATTTTATTATTTTCTAAGTTGTATATTTCATATTTATTATTGCTTTCAATTAGGACTTTGGTTGAAGATACTTTATAAATGTTAATTACACCTGCATAATCTTTAGTTAGAATACTTTGGTTATTTTTTACAACTTGAAGTGTAGAAGATTCTTTTTCGTCTAATGTTGTTAAAACTAATGCATCATTTAATTTAATATAAGAAAAAATGTTTTTCGTAGTAAATAAAGAATTACTTTGAGTATTATCCAAATTTTTTTCGTAGATACTTGATGTATCATCTTTAATTAAGTCAAGATAGATATTGTTATTTTTAATTGAGATATTCCAAGTTTTAGTTAGATATTCTTTAGAAGTTTGATAGTTATTAATAGTTATTTCATTATTATCTTTTAAAGAATAAAGGTTGCAAATTTGGTCTTCTAAGTTAGAATTTTTATCTATCTTATCTTGACAATAGAAGTATGCACTATTATTAATTAGAACTGGCATGTTAGTAACTAGGTAGTTATAACCTGATTTTATGATTTCAGTGTTTGTTAAGTCATGGTTATTTTTTATTAATTGGTAGTTGTAGCCAGAGTCTTGGTTGTCCTTTAGGGCAATATAATAGTAATTATTGTTGTAGGATGTGTATCCTATGATACTAGAATGAAAGTTATATTTAGTTATTTCTAATTTTTTAGAAGATTTATCATAGGAAAATACACCAATGGAATTAGCAAGTCCTGAGTCTGGTTCTTCGTAAATTACGCCATAGTAGTTTTTAGAATTTGACCCAGTTATGTCATAGTATAAGGAATTATTATGAGATATTTTGTTTAATTCTGTTTTCATTTGTTTAGTTAAATCTAGCTCTTTAATATTAGTAGTGTATTTAATATCTTGATTAGTTGTAGTATTTTCTTTAGCCTTTTTACTTAGAATGATACATCCTATTAGGGCAACTATTATAATTATGGATATTGTAAGAATTAATTTCTTTTTCAAACTGACATCCTCTCCTTTCTAGTTTCATTATTAAATAATTTCATAAAAAAAGAAAGAGCCATTTTGGCTACATCCTTAATCAAGCATAAATATGAACTTCTTTTTAAAATATAAATAGTCCTTATCGTTATAGTCTTCAAACATATTTAAAATTTTGTCGTATGACTTGTCATTAATGGTAAAAATACATACCACTTCACTCAAATCAATATGATAAAAATAAACTTTTTCACTATTTTTACAGACTTCGCTAGCTGTAAATAACGTACCATCCATTAAATAACCAGCAGTATAATCACAGCCATCTTCATTATAAGCAATCTCATATTTTTTAGTATTATTATTAAACTTAAAATTTTTCTTTATGTAAGAAGGCAAAACGGCAGTATCATTTGACCATTCTTCTGGTTCTAACTCTTTCTTATATTTGGGATAAAATAATTTATCATTTTTAAATATTATATTAGTATTAAGTTTTATAGTAGTTATTGAATTATCTTCATCATAAATATCAATGTAGAGATTAGAAAGAGCTTTTTTAAAAGTATCATAATCGTAATCTTCATCAGGACTAAAAGTATTAGTATATACTATGTAGTTATCATCTGATCCTTGAATTAAATATTTATTATTATCTAAGATAAAATATAGTTTATATTTCATATATGTATCGCTATTTATATAGCCTAAGTTCATGTGAACATTTTCTTTAGAAAGAGATATTAAACCATCTTCTAACTTGTATTTTTCAGAACTTCCAACTACGTTATAAACTTTGATAGAATTAAAATTGTTAATAAGAAAGATAGTGGAAAATATGGCAATAAGAAAGATAATAATTAGAGACATGATATACATTAAATGTTTTATTTTTTTATCTTGGTATTTAATGATGTCAATTGTTACTTTATTTAAGTTTTCTTTATTAAAGATACCACCATTTAAGATATCAGTAACATTGACATTTAAGATAGTACTTAGTTTAGTTAGATAATCAGTAGAAGGGATTCTTATGCCACGTTCCCATTTACTAATAACATATCTAGAGACATATAGCTTACTTGCAAGTTCGTCTTGAGTTAAATTGTTTTTTATTCTTTGTTCTTTAAGAAATTCTCCTATTCTTTTTCCGTTCATAAATGGGCCTCACTTTCACTTAGTTTCTTTAATATTTTTTAGACTGAAATATAATAGTTTTTTGAATAGCTCGTCGATTTTCTTTTTAGTTACGGGGTCTAGTTTATTAATTTTATTTTTGACTGACTTATAATAAGGATACCAATTTTTTAGGATGTCGCCACTGCTGTGGATAGATTCATACCTTAAGATACTAAAGATTGTGTTAATGAAGAGGGCACGAGATTCGTCAGTAGTTTCGTTTAGCCAGTCGCTTATGGTGTTGTCAATTATTTTAGAGTCCTTGGTGGTTGTTTCTTCGTAGATGAAGTCACTATTTTTAACAATCCAGTTGAAGGAGGAATGTTGAAAAATACCAAAACTACGGCTTTTAACGATTTTTATTTGTTCACGGGTATATAAAAGTAAGCCAATGATGGAAGATGTAGGGATGGTTTTACTAATTTTACTGGCGATTATACGATAAGAAATGCTTTCATAGATTTCTTTTTTAAAACCAGGACCGTCATGGCTATAGATTTTTTTGATACGGAATTTGTTAAGGATATGGGTATGCATGGCAGAATATATAGCGAGATTACCGCCTTTAGAATGCCCACCAATATAAAGATATCCACCTAAATGATATGATACTTGATTTAAGTATTTGACAGCCATTTTTTGAGCAGGAACAGGACACTTATAAGCCATATTAAAATCTTCTTTCCAGCCAGTTAAGGTATCGTCAGTACCTCGAAAAGCAATATAAGTTAGGTTATCTAATTTAAAAGTAATAGCGCAAAACTGGAGTTCATTTTTGATATCATGAATGTCGACATAATAATTCATTTTTAAGTTTTGAAAACGAGGTGATGTTTGGATTGCTTTAATTAAATTAATTTTTAATCTTTTATAAGAAGAGTCTGTAAGTAGGGCGTCATAATTATTTATAGAATTAAAGTAAACAAAGTCTTTATGCTCCTTTAATGGAGAGACAAACTTGCTAAAATCAAGATAAATAAGCGTACTTAAAATAAGAGAGTCAACATCATTAAAAGGAAATTCTTTAATACTTCTAGTTTCTTCTTTAGCATAAGAGATAATACTATTCATTTTAGTCACCTACTCTTTTATATGAAATTTCTTTGGTTAATATATAATATCATAAATTAAGGTAATTGTGGTATAATTTAAATAGTAAAGTAAGGTGAAGGTATCCATATGAAAAAAGTAAAGTTTAAGTTAAAAAAAGGACCTAAGTTAGTGTTACTTGGAATTCTTGTTTTAGTTGTAGTAGGTATTGTTGGTAGTAAGATAAAGGAAGATATTGATTATAAGAAGTCAAATGAGTATTTGTTATTACAAAAGGGTTATAGTACAGATGAAGTTAGTACAATATTGGGATATGAAGAAGATAGAATTAATTTGTTTTTAAATAGAGATTATAATAGTACTTTGTATGAGCTTTTCTTAGAAAAATATTTTATTTATGATAATTTAGATAAGTATTTAGAGTATAAAGAGAAAAATAAAGATATGGACTTGAGTAAGGTTGTCGCTATGGTTAATGTACATAGGAATGAGGCGTTTTACGATAATTCTAGAAACGCAGATACCACTCTTGGAGAATTGATGTTAGTTAATAAGTATTATAAATTAGATGAAAGTTATACTGATAGTGATATGGTTAGCGTTAGTGGTAAATATGGGTTTGCTGGTAATAAGGTTTATCAAAATGTGTTGGAGGCTTTTGTTAAGATGTATAATGCAGCGTTAAGTGAAGATATTCAGTTGATTATGAATGGTTCTTATCGTTCTTATAGGGATCAAGATAATACTTGGGCTGGTAGGAAGCGTATTAAGGGCGAAGCGGCAGCGGATAGTTATACAGCAAGGGCTGGGTATTCCGAACATCAAAGTGGATACGCTATGGATATTGATCAGTACAATTATAGTGGCGACGATTTTAAGGAAAGTCCGGCTAATACATGGCTTTTGAATAATGCTTATAAGTATGGGTTTATTCAAAGGTATCCAGAGGGTTTAGAAAATATTACAGGGTTTAATTATGAGCCTTGGCATTATCGTTATGTTGGTGTAGATGTAGCTAGTCGTATTCATAGTGAAAATATTACTTTTGATGAATATTATGCTTATTATGTAGAAAATAAATAGACCTTTATAGAGTCTATTTCAGGCTGTTGACAAAGTCGATTTTTCAAATCAACTTTGTCATACAGTCTTTTATATTCACCACAGAAGCATAAAAAAGAGTTATTTTAAGAATTAAATATCTAAAATAGCTCTTATTTTGACATTTTTAACCAACTTTGAACATATCCGAAATTTCAAATTTTCAAAATAGGTAGTTTGTCAACACTCTGAGAGAATCAATTAAGATTCTCTTAGTATTCTAATTGGTACGATGATATAGTATATCCGAAACCTAAGTAATCAGTTAATAAATAACTAATCTTTATAAAAAGAATATCATAAATTCAAAAAGAATCAATAATTTTAACATTTTTTGACTATGGAACTCAAAAAAATTTGCAAGAAAATCAACTTTTATGCTAGAATAATAGGTAATTCGAAGGGGGATTATATATATGAATACATTTAAGAAAGCTCTTTATAATATAACAAGACCATCTGCTATGAAATACCTTACAGGTAATTTAGGAAAAGTTGTTGAAGATGATGAAAAAATAACTTGTTATGTTAAAAGAAGTAAAGTTAAAAAGAAAGATTATCATTATACTATTGCTTGCTTTGGTATAGGAGAAAATCAAGAAAAAGTTGCAAAAGCATATAATTTGAATAAACCTATTTGTTATGTAATAGATGGTCTTAAGTTCAAAAAACATCAAGTATATATATTCGGATATAATAATTGTGAAGTTATCATTAAAAATTGTGATTTTGGATTAAATCTACACATTCATGTTAACGGTAAATGTACGTTAGATAACACGAATATAACAACTTTCTCTTATTTATCTATTGGTGCTAATGAATTAGTAATTAAAAATGTGGATAGTGAACAAATAAATACAATAAGTTCTGAATCAAACATTTATTTTGGTGCAGATAATAGAATTGAAGTAATAGATTCTAATATTGGATGTCAAAATAAAAATATTAATGTTTCATTTTTAGCTACTAATGAGTTAAATATTGTTAATTCTAAGATTATTGGTAAAGAAGTAGAATGTAAATCAAACACTATTAATGCTGACGAAAAAAGTTCATTAACTGCAACTGATAAAGTTAATTTACAAACAGATAATTTTAATTCTATTAATATTAACGCTCCAACAATTGTTTTAAATGGAGAGGAAACATCAAATGAAAAGAAATCTGTTGTATTAAAAAAAATAACTGAACCACTTTCACTTAAAAGATTGGAGTTAGTAAATCTTTTGAAAAAAGTTAAAACTCAATGTGAAAACATTAATGAAAAAAAAGTTTTGGAATACGAAGAACAATTAAGTGTTCAACCTGTTAGCAAGGTTTTAAAAAAATAATTAATAATAATTTGTAAAAGAAAAAGAAAAGACAATTGCATATTGTTTCAGGCTGTTGACAAAGTCGATTTTTCAAATCGACTTTGTCATACAGTCTTTTATATTCACCACAGAAGCATAAAAAAGAGTTATTTTAAGAATTAAATATCTAAAATAGCTCTTATTTTGACATTTTTAACCAACTTTGAACATATCCGAAATTTCAAATTTTCAAAATAGGTAGTTTGTCAACACTCTGAAATAGACCTTTATAGGGTCTATTTTTAGTTGCTTTTTAGTTCAAATAAGATATCTCGTAATTCCATAGCACGCTCGAAATCTAGGTTCTTAGCAGCTTCTTTCATTTGAGTTTCAATGTTATTTAACATTAATTCTTTTTCTTTCTTAGTCATTTTGGTCTTAGTCTTCTTGTTATCGTCATTTATTTCGTTAGAAACAACTTCTTTAATTTCTTTTATAATAGTACGTGGAGTAATATGGTGAACTTTGTTGTATTCTTCTTGAATAGCACGACGACGGCTGGTTTCTTTAATAGTTTCTTCCATGGCTTCAGAGATTGTGTCGGCATACATGATAACATGACCAGAGGCATTACGGGCAGCACGGCCAACAGTTTGTATTAAACTTCTAGTACTTCTTAGGAAGCCTTGTTTATTAGCGTCCATGATACAAATTAGACTTACTTCAGGGATATCAATTCCCTCTCTTAAAAGGTTTATTCCTACTATACAGTCATATTTTCCGGCACGTAAATCATGAATTATTTTAAGACGTTCTAAGCTTTTGATTTCACTATGTAGGTAGGCGACTTTGATTCCAACTTCTTTTAGGTAGTTAGTAAGTTCTTCAGCCATACGAATTGTAAGTGTAGTGATTAAAACACGTTCATTTTTTTCTTTACGAAGATTTATTTCATTAATTATATCGTCGATTTGGCCTTCGGTAGGTTTTACTTCAATAGTTGGGTCAAGAAGACCGGTTGGTCTAATGATTTGTTCAACATACTGGTGGTGGGTATGTTCTAGTTCTAAATCACCAGGGGTAGCTGATACGTAGATTACTTGGTTTATTTTAGACTCAAATTCATCATATTTTAAAGGACGATTGTCTAGAGCACTTGGTAATCTAAAGCCGTAATCAACAAGGGTTTGCTTACGCATCCTGTCGCCATTATACATTCCTCTTACTTGGGGTAAGGTTACGTGAGATTCATCAACAACTAGGAGAAAATCGTCAGGAAAGAAATCCATTAAAGTACTTGGTGTTTCACCCTCACCTCTTAAGGCTAAATGACGTGAATAGTTTTCGACACCATTGCAGAAACCAGTCTCGCGAAGCATTTCGATATCATAGTTAACTCTTTCTCTTAGGCGTTGTTCTTCAATAAGTTTATTGTTTTCTTTAAAGTACTTTAATCTTTCGTCAAGTTCAGATTGAATACGATGGATAGCTTCATCTAGTTTTTCTTTGGATGTAACAAAATGAGTAGCTGGGAAAATAGAGATGTTTTTGATGTTTTTTTCAATTACACCGGTTAATGGGTCAAAGATAGATATTCTATCGACTTCGTCACCAAATAATTCGATACGAATACCATGGGCTTTTTCAGAAGAAGGGATAATATCTATGACATCACCACGAACTCTAAAGGTACCACGGTGGAAGTCAAGGTCATTACGTTCATAGGTCATATCGATTAGGTGATTTAATATTTCACTACGGGTTATTTTTTGACCGACACTTAAAATAAGCATAGATTTAACATAGTCGTCTTTATCGCCAATACCATATATGCAAGATACGGAAGCAACAACGATTACATCACGATTGTTAATTAAACTAGATGTTGCACCATGGCGGAGTTCATCGATTTCATCATTGATACTACTGTCTTTTTCGATATAAGTGTCACTTGAAGGAACGTAGGCTTCTGGTTGGTAGTAGTCGTAATAAGAAATAAAGAATTCTACATGGTTATTGGGAAATAAGTCTTTAAGCTCACTATAAAGTTGGCCAGCAAGAGTCTTGTTATGCGCTAAAACTAGGGTTGGTTTATTCGTTTTGGCTATAACATTTGCAATTGTAAAAGTTTTACCTGTTCCCGTGGCCCCCAGTAAAACCTGCTCTTTCTTGCCATTATTTATTCCTTCAACTAATTCTTTTATGGCTTCTGGTTGGTCGCCACTTGGTTGATATTTTGATACTAATTCAAACATAAAGAGCCTCCTAAATACAAAGTTATTTTACTAAACAATTGTTCCAGCGTCAATGGAAATATTAGAAAAAAACAATAAGATATTTCACTTATTATTTTAAACAATTTATATCTCTATATACTTTTAAAGTTTTAGTTTTCTTACAAAGTTTTCTTCGGGAGCATGACCGATAAATAAACCGTTTTCTTTTGAAAAACACTCTTCAAATGATTTGCCGTTGCTTAAATGTTTATAATTCTTATAGACATCGTAAGCTCCCTCTTTTAGGGAAGGAAAGTACAAGTATTCTAAATTATTATGTTTTATTTTTGGCTTAGCAAGAAAACATGAAGCAACTTCTTCTAGGCTTGGGAAATTTACACCTTCTAATTTTGTATCAAGTGATAAAAAGTGAGAGCCCGCGTATTTTAATTTGGGTAAATCAAGATATTTAAGAGCATTATTATGATATAGAAAATAGTCTTCTGCCCTTTCTAAGTTTGGAAGTTCTACATTTTCTAAACAAGTACATGAATCTAAGAAAAACTCGGCAGCGTGTTTTAATTTTGGAAAATTAATACTTGTTAAGCTTCTATTATATGCTAAAAAGCTAGAACCCACATATTCTAACTTGGGACATTTTATTTCTTCTAAACTATTGTTAAATTTAAGGAAGTTTTCACCTATTATTTTGACACTAGGAAGATTAATCTTTTTAATGGTGTTATTATTTTCTAAAAATGAACAACCGATAGTACTGACATTTGGTAAATTAATATCTTTTAAAGAATTATTATTTTCGAAAAAGTCGTTAAAAATAGTTTTAACATTAGGAAAGTCTAGCTTTTGGATATTATTAGTATAGGACATATAATTTGGTGGCAGTTCAGTAATGATATTATCTTTGAATTCTAGGATACTATTATTTTCGTTTAACAGTATAGTTAAGTACTCTTCATAATTGTTTTTATAAGCTCTTATTAGTCTTGTGTTATCGCTATTTTTAAGAATTGATATTTGGGATATATCGGTAACTGTTTTAGGAAAACTTTCGTATCTAGCACTATTGGGATAAAGGGTGATAGTTTTAGCTTTTAAATCTAGTATGTAGTAATCAAAAATGATATATTGTTCAGGAGGATATTTATGAACTCCTAAGTTATCAATAATAATATTGTCAGGGCAAAAATAGACCTCGTTTATTTCATAATTATATTTATAATATTTGCCATCGTTAGTGTATATGTAACCATCTAAGCAGAGTATTTCATCATTAAATATTTGGCGCATACCTTTATAATCAGCAAAACTTTTAGTTAAACCAGCAACAATGTTATCTAGGTCGTTAGAAAAAGTTGCGTCTGGGTTTTCAACTTTATGATTATAGCGGTTTTTTATCGATAAAGTATGAGTATCGTCTCTATCAAATTGAATACTTATGACCGATGTACCGTATTCGTCTTGACGCATTGGATGTTTGAATTTTTTACGATTTAATTTTTCAGCATTGTCTTTGACAGCAAACCAAACATAACAGGTTTCTAGGCGATTGCTACCAAAAGTGCATAATTCTTCACCCGGAGCGTAGTATTTTTTAAATTTTTGAATATCACTCTCAGTTTTACATTCATATAAAGTATAGCCGACACTTCTTAAGAGATTTTCTGGTGTATCAACTATGATATCTTCTTGAACATTTTCCATATTTGATAGGTAGTAAATGTAATTTTTAAATGATATTAAATTGTCCTGAATGTATAAATCTTTATACAAAGACTTGGTTGGGTAAAAGTTATTGGTTAATATTTTAAGAAGGAGACCATCATTTTCTAGAATGCTAGAGAAGTTGGCACGACAATAATGAGCCATGTCTTCACCATATAATTTTTTTATTTTCTTTAATTCATAGTCCATAAGATCCCCCTCTTTTGATAGGATAGTATAGAGGTTAAATTACCTAAAGTCAAGAAAAAAGGTCTTATTTTAAGACCTAGTCAGTGTATAATAGCTTGGACCCATTGATTATCGTGTTTAATTGTTCATTAGTAGCGGAAGCTATTTTTTTGAAGTTAGTATCAGTGTAATAAACTTTAATCTTCGACTTTAAATTAGGGTCAGAAATTTCAATACCTTGAGAGAAACGTTTTTGATTTAAATTGTAACCAGTAATTTTATTATATGTTTCGCCGCTTAGCTTTTCAGCAATAGTTTGATATCTAGTAATAAATATTATAGTGTAATCTTCTTTATTTAGGTAGGCATATTTTGCTTCACCGGCCATGGTGGCATCAACGTTAAAATTAATGTGACTGTCGTTAGTTTTTTCGATAGATATGGTATTTTCTTGATATTTTTGCTTAAAAGTAACGCTGTTAGCTAGGATACATGATATCAATACGACAATGTAAATACTTAATACTACAGTTAGAATATTTTTTAGAATACCTATTACTTTTTGTTTTTTACTAGTTTTATCAACAACATTAATTATATTTTTTTCAAAGTTTTGCTGATATTCTTCTTTCTTTAAATGCGAACCTGATAATAGCTCATTAATGGTGATATTTAAGGTATTACATAATTGTTCATATAGTGATAAGTCAGGAATACTAACACCAGTTTCCCATCTGGATATTGTTCTAATGTTAACATTAAGTTTTTCTGCTAGCTCGCCTTGAGTTAGTTTTTGCTTCTTTCTACACTCCGCTATAAATTTTCCTATTATTTCTTGATTCATAATAATCTCTCCTTCTAGGTTAACTATAGCTTATTTTTTAGAAAAACAACAGGACATAAAATGAGAAAAGCTATAGACTTTAGTGGCCTATAGTTTTTTGGTTAGTTTGCTAGTATCTCTAGTCCCGTATTTTTCGGTCATAGCTTGAATATAAAATTCGTTGTTTCTAATGTCGTTAATAGTTTTGTTAAGCGCCATGATATCAAAGAATTCTTGATAAGCATCTTCGATTAGTTTAGGAGTAGTTAGAATAAATGTCTTAGTAATTTTTTCTTCTGGACTAATGTTAGCGTAGATGCTCATAGTTGGTCTAGTTGGTACTTCAGCATTAATTGTATAGGTTATAATGCGATTATCTTTATCGGTAATAGTAATAGAATAATTAGGATAATTTAATTCGTCACGTTGATAAACCATGGTTTCAAAGCTTTTTTCTAAGTTTATAGTTTGAACGTAAGGTACGATAGAAACATAAGAGCCACTAAAATTTTTGGCATTTAAATATATAGGCAAGTTATTATCGGAGGCTTTACTAGCAAGAAAAGTCATATAATTTAGTTCTTCTTTATCGATATTGTAATATTTACTGTTTATTTTTTCGTCATTGGAATAGTTAGTTACAGTACCGGGCATAGAAGTAGTTAGAAATAATTTACTTAATTTTTTATTTACTTCACGTTGGTAGTTTTTAGATACTTCTAAAAGTTTGTTATATAGTTCAGGATTAGAACTGAAAGATTTAGCGATTTCTTTTTTGGATAAGAAAGTATAAACATCTTCTTTGTTAGCATAAGAATCAATTATAGCTAGAATTAAGTTTTGTTTTTTCTTAGTATTTAAGTTTGTTAGTTCGTAAGAAATGCTAGAATCTAAAATATAGATGTCAAATTTAAAATTACGAGGGTTTTTATCTTCTTTTAAATCAAGAGTCATTTTAAAACCACTTGGAGAGGTTATTTCGTATTGGAATGCTGATTTATAATCACGAGTTAGGCTGGTATTTAGACCACTTGTTTAGTCATGATAATCAAATCTGGCAGTATCGTATTTAACTGATGGAATTTTTCGATTAAATGTGAAACGGAGGCGCAACTTAAGAAAA
>CALBBI010000030.1:0-18754 GCA_937926935.1 uncultured Bacillota bacterium | reverse complement strand
GGAGCTTCACTATTAACCATTGTCTTAATATAATCAGTTGATAAATCAGTACCTTCTAGCATTTCCAAATTAACATTATAAGAAATGAAAATATCGCAAGTATTAGTTATCGTAAACTGATAAGGAGTAAGCTTCTTACCTTCACTATCCGTAATTGGATAGGCATTATTTAGAGTAATATCATTCTTCTCATTAGTTAAAGAAATAGAAATACAACTAGACGCTAATCTATTCTTATTAGTTTGAGAAGCAGTAACCATGTAATAAGCATAAGATACACCAATAAGAACTGATAAAGTAAGTAAAATACCAAGAAAAATTAATATAAATTTATTATGTTTTTTTAAATAAGACATATAAGTTCTCCTTATTAAATTATTTATTATTATATTCAAAATGAACTATCAGTTCACATCAATAACTATAAAAAAATATCTAATTATAGATAAGTCTAATAGATATATAAAGACAATAATTGGGAGGATAATATCGTATTTTGGCATATCTATTATACTTAGATTATACAACACATTAGTTATATAAAGATTTTAAATTAATCTAAACGGTTATATCATACCCTAAAAATATTAAAAATAATGTCAAAAAAAGAATATATTAATCTATATTCATAATTTTTTTAGTAATGATACTTAATATATATGCTAATAGAAGGAGGATTGATAGTTTAATTAAAGCATAGGGATTAGATAGGCATTCGACAAAAGTTAGACCAATAAAACCCCAGAAGTAAACCATAAATATCTTTCCTACGATGATGCTTAGTAAATACTTTTTATATGATATATTACTTATGGCAGCACAGATATTAATTAAAAATGCTGGAGTAAATGGAATAGCCACTATTAAAGTTAGATTAGTAAATTTTATCTTAGAGAATCTTTTTATAAGTTTTTGGGCCTTTGGAGCTTTTAGTATCTTATTATTAACATAGTTTTTAGATAAACGAACTAAGAAGTATGCTAAGTTACAGCCAATAATTGTACATATATAGCTTATAATAAACCCTAAGATAATGCCAAAACTTATGAAGTTCATAGTAACAAAGAGACATAATGGTAAGATAGGAATAATAGATTCTAAAATAATTAGAAAGCTTGCTAGTAATGGTCCATACATACCTAAATTGGTTAAAATATTAGTTAAAAGTTCTTCCATATAATTACCTCTTAGAAAATTATAAGAAAAAAGGTAAGTTATTGCAACCTACACTTCTTGAACAACCGCAATAATCATTGGTTTACACTCAGTTTCAGCATATAAATACTTACCAAGTTCTTCTCTGATTTCGGTCTTTATTTTGTTATATTCAATAGATTTATCAGTAATGTTTCTTTCAATAACATCTAAAGAGATATTCTTAATTTCTTTAATCATTTCTTTACTATCTTTAATATAGATAAATCCTCTAGTTGTTACTTCTGGTCCAACTAATATTTTTCTTGTTTGTTTACTTATTGTAGCAGATATTAAAACGATACCATTTTCACTTAACATTTCTCTATCTTTGATTACTAATTCTCCAACGTCGTCGTTACTTTTACCATCAATTAAAACATCGTTAATTTTAATGCTTTTAAATTTATTTTGAAGTTTACCATCAATGATTTCAACAATATCACCATTTTGTTTTAGGATAATATTTTCATTAGGGATACCTAGACGAGACGCTAAGTTAGCATTATTAACCATATAACGATATTCACCTTTAACTGGCATATAATACTTAGGATTAATTAGTTTAATCATTAACATTAAGTCTTCTTGCGAAGCATGGTGTAAAATAGTTTTATCTTTAGGAATAGATACAATGTTACAACCATTCATAGCTAAGTCATTTTCAATTTTAACAAGCATTTTTTCGGTAGCATCATAACGTGGTTCAGCAAAACAAATTGTATCACTACTCTTTAGGTGAATAAATTTATCATAACCACTTATTACTTTGCTAATGCAAGCATAAGGATTTTCTTTATTATCAGCCATTATTAGGATAGAATCCTTATCTTCAATATTAGATAGGTCGCCAAGGAGTCCTTCTTGGATAGTTAGGTAGCCTTCTTTTAAGCCCATATCAACAATGTTTTGAAGTTGTTTACCCATTAGAACTATTTTACGGTGAGTATTCTTTGCAGCATCAAATATTTCTTGAATTGTGTATAAGTGGGTTGGTAAAACTAGGAATATCATTCTATCTTTATTATGGGTTATAGCACTTTTAAATAAGCCTGTTAAACGATGGTTTGGTGAGGTATGGCCAGCTTTTTCACTAAATGATGATTCACTTAGAAGAGCTAGTACTCCTTGTTTTCCAACGTAGGCAATTTTTCCTAAGTCCATATCGTAAGCCCCACTCATGGTTGGGTCGATAATGAAATCGCCAGTATAACAAATAGCGCCGTCTTTAGTATTTAATACGTACATAACAGCATCGGGAGCTGAGTGAGAGACATTGATTGGGAAAACACTGCATTCACCAAAGTTAATTTTTTTATGGGATTTGATTTCAATAATATTATTAGGGTTTACACCATCTTGTTCTAAGATATATTTAGTAAATTTAGTAGCATATACTTTTAAATTAGGAATTAGTCTTAACAAATCAGCAGTTGCGCCCATGTTTTCATAATGCCCATGAGTTAAGAATAAGCCTTTTATTCTTTTTTTGCTTTTTACTAAGTATTCAAAGTCAGGAATAATGTAATCAATTCCATAAAGGTTTTCGGTAGCAAATTTTAAGCCACAATCAAAAATATAAATTGAATCGTCTACTTCAATAACGTAGGTGTTTTTACCAGTTTCGGCAAGGCCACCTAGACCCATTATTTTTATTTTACTCATAATTATAATTCTTCTTTCTATATATTAAGGCGCATAACTAGTTGTATTATAGCAAAATATTTGAGTAAAAGCAAATTTTTGTTGGGGCTTTACGGAGTACAAATTTATTGAAATTAAAATATGAGAAAACTTAAGGATAAAAAGAAATTCTCCCATTTAGAAAATTAGAAGTTAAATTATTTACAATTAGAAAAGCGTATGATATATTAAGGATGTAATAACTTAGTAAATATTTTCGCTGGTGGTTTTGGCGAATAACAAATCAAACCATTTTGTAAATAGGCATCCAATGATGTCTTTTTTAGTTACCCTACTCGCTAATAAGGGACGATAAAGTTACAATTTTTAAATTTTTAGAAGTTAAGTAGTTTATTATATGTTCTAACTCTTCGGTGGTGGTACTCTTACTTAAAAGAATTATAGAACCACTTTCAATTTTAGACTTACTATCTACTAAGTTAGATTTATTAAGAGTGATACTAGGTTCGACTAAGTATTTATTATATTTTAAACATATTTCTTTATTATAGTTATTTAAAATACAGATATTAGTGTTAGTTTTGGCTTTATTTAACTTATTTTCTAATTTTTTATAGTTTTCAAAGTCATTATTTAATTGTTCTAAGGTTTCGTCTTTGGTGTAAGTATCGCTTGTAGTAAGAAGAGATGCTTGGATATTATGGCTTTTTAAATAAGTATAACTAGGAGTGTCTTTAGATTCTATAATAAAAGATATAGCTCCTTTTTTAGGATTACCCTTAATAATAATCTTATCTTTGTTATCATTTAAAGAGACTTTAGGTTTAACAGATTCGGTTACTAAAAATAAAGAATTAAAAACATTATTTTCTTTCATTTGCATTAAACTTTTAATTTCATTAATACGACTGCCATTAATACCAGGAATAATATAATCTTTAGTAATACTAGCATTGACGGCTTCATGATTCATTTCTACACTAGCCTCTTTTATAGCTTGCATAATAGGGTCTTGATTACGAACTAGAATGGCAGTTTTCTCCGTAAAATAAAAACTAAAACCAGTTAAGATTAAAAAACATGCTACTTTTAAAATTTTTTTCAAAATAATCACCTAGTAAAATATATGATTTGTTCTTGAATTTATTTTACTATTTGTTATAATACTAAGTGCTGGAAGGGGGATATTTATGTTAGATAGTATTTTATATAATATTATGCAAGATGTTTATACAATGAATAATATTGGTGAGCTATTTAATGAAGAATTAGATATAGCATTAGATAATGTTGTAAAATTAGAATTTGAGAAGTTAGATAAAAATAAAAAGAATTATGAAGAATTTTATGAAAACATTTCTAAATTGCCTGAGTTTGATGAAGCTTTAAAAAGAATAATTTACGTTTATACTTTGGCTAGTGGTGAAGAATTTAAAAGTTATATTACAGAAAAAAATTTCTTGGAGTTTAAAAAGAGAATAATGGCTAGTAAGAAGTTATGTACTTATTTAATTAGAGAATATTTTAGAATGACTTTGAAGGATAAGGAAAGTCTTCTTACAAGTAATGAAGATATGGCTAAGGATAAGGCGATTAGAAATAGTGAGTATTATAATATTTATAATGATAATACATTGAGTCTTAATGATTATTTAAGGGGTTTGGCGTATATTCTAGCGGTTACTTTAAAAGACGATGCTAAAGATGTGTTATATGGTTTATTAACTAATGATTCGTCGTTTAGTAGGATTTTAGCCATTAAGTGTTTGGAAGTATTTGAAATAAATAGATATAGTGATTATTTTATTAGATTAATGTATTGTGATACTTATGAGTATTTAGCTTATATTGATAGTAAGAATATAGATAAGTATAAGAATGTTTATGTGTTTTTAGGAAATGCGATTAGGCATGATTGTTATAAGTTAGCTCTTAATGAAGATATAACGTATGCGATAATGGGTCTTTTCTTACAGTTATGTCAAAATAAGGTAAAAAGATATGACGCTCGTAGTTATGTTTTAAATGATAAAGAAAAAAGTCTTACTTTGAAGAAAGGGAATCCCCTATATTTTATTGATGGTTATGTTAATGATAAGTCTCTTGGGTAGAGGCTTTTTTTAGGCAAAGAAAAAATAGGAGATGTTCCTATTAGATTTTCATAAATATGTTGTGTTTTTTAATTACAAATAAGATTATTGTGCTTAGTACTATTGTTCCTAGAAGAAGACCTATTGGAGCAAATGCTCCAGTATCAGGATTTTTGATTTCGTCTTCTTTTTTAGTATCTTCTTTGATATTACTAGTTGTATCTTCTTGGGTTTCACTTGGACTGGATGTTGTGGTATTGTCATTATTAGTATTTTCATTATTACTTGAATCAGGAGTTATAACACTGGTATCACTTAATTTTACTGAACGATAGATAACAATATTACATGAATTACTGGAATCTTCACTATCATTATCGCCACCCGTCATCCCAATTACAGGAATGGTATTTATTAGCTGAGCTGCGTAGCTTTCAATGATATATTTGTCATTTAAATCAATATTTCCATCTAAGTTAACATCACTATTAATTTTTTGTTGGAATGTCAAATTATCCGGACACGTACGTATAAGATATGTATCGACAATGTTTACTCTGCCATCTAAATCGATATCGCCATATGAAGCGTTAGATACTATATTTTCGGCACTTTGATATGGAAGAGTGTCAATATCATTAAGTAAATAGCTTCTTAAAATATTTAAATCAATCTCATCAACATTGCCATCTAAATTTAAATCGGCATATACTTTTTCTTCGTTAGTCAGTGTTTTTTCATTATTAATAACTTGATATAAAATTATAGCATCACTCTTATCAATATAGCCGTCATTATTAATATCACCTAAACTACTTGCTTTAACAATATCAAACCAAGTTGGTATTAAAAATAATAACCCTAATAACATAAAGTAATTCATACCTTTTTTCATAATACAACCTCACTACTATTCTTTATCTTAAATAGATTATATCATAGGGCCAAGAAAAAAAGTAGATAATTCTACTTTCCTAATAAACTAACCAATTTTAGTTTTTAATAAATCAATACCTCTTTTAGGGTCTTGTAATAAAATGTCATATAACATTTTGTTCTTTTTTAATTCATTGATAAATGTTACTTCTTCTTTAGTCATAGCATATATCTTTTCTTCCCCTTTTTTCTTGGTCTTTACTAAACAGTCTGTACCAATAAGATAGTCAGCGTCAACGCCAAAGATTTGAACTAATTCAGCAATATTTTCAATAGATGGATTTCTTAATTCTTTTTCATATAAACATACTACTGATTTTTTTACCCCAAGTAATTCCCCTAGTTCAGTTTGTGTATAACCTACTGATTTTCTTAGTGCTTTTAATCTGTCTCCTTTAATCATATAAATTTCACTTCCTTATCGCATATTATATAGTTTAAAGTTTACTTTTAGTTCTGTCTTTGCCCATTGTAAACTGATATCATATATTTATATTTTTATATATCATTTATGTAATCAAAATTCTTTAAAAAGAGAACTTTTTAGTTCTCTTCATCTAAAGTATCATCGTCATTATTTTCTTCTTCAAGTATATTTCTACTAGATAGAAATGTAACTTTATCAGCAATAATGTCAGTACTATACTTTTTATTACCGTCGGCATCTTCATAAGAATTAGATTGGATACGACCTTTGATTCCAATTAAATCACCTGTATGGCAGAATTCTTTGGTATTAGACGCAATTCCATTCCATAAGGTAATTCTAATGAAATCAGTGTCGTAGTAGCCTTCACTGTTCTTATAAGCACGAGATACTGCTAAGATAAGTGATGTTTTTTTCTTGTTGTTAGGCATTATTTGGATATCAATATCTTTAGCAATACGACCGACTAGAACTACTTGGTTCATTACCAAACCTCCCTTCGAGGGAGAATATAACATATATAAATATTTAATGCAAAAACGCAAAAGTTATAAATTCTGCAGCATTTTTGCGTTTCAAACGCGTTTTTTGTGCAGAATTTCAAAAATGGCACGCTTTTTTTGCAGTTTTTCAATTTTGCACAAATTTTTAAAATTTTAATTTTCTTTTATTAAACGGTTTAACTCGACGGCATATTCCATTGGCAACTCCTTTTTAAAGTCATTGATAAAGCCCATAATTAGGAGTTCTTTAGCCATATCTTCGGTTAGGCCTTTACTTACTAGGTAAAATAATTTATCTTCGTCGATTTTTTGTATTGTAGCTTCATGGGCTAGACGGGAACTTTGGTTAGCCACAATATTTTTAGGAAATGTATCACTTCTTGATTTATCGTCTAAAAGAATGGTGTCGCATTTTACTTCGGCAACAGAGTTAGTGGCATTTTTAGTAATTTTTGTGGTTCCACGATAGTTAGCAATTCCCCCATTAGTGGCGATAGATTTACTAATAATGGTCGACTTAGTATTTTTTCCTAAGTGAATCATTTTAGCGCCGGCATCTAAGACTTGGCCGGCCTTGGCATACGCAATAGAAATAGAGTTTCCTTTTGAGTTATCGCCTTTTAAAATACAAGAAGGATATTTCATAGTTACGCCACTACCAATGTTACCATCAACCCACTCCATAAGTCCGTCTTCATCAACAATGGCACGTTTGGTTACTAAGTTATATACATCGCTAGACCAGTTTTGAATAGTAGAATAGCGACATTTAGCATGTTTACCAACGTATATTTCAACAACGCCAGCATGTAGGGAGGTTGTGGAGTAAGCTGTAGCGGTACAGCCTTCAATGTAAGATAGTTCAGCATAATCATCAACAATAATTATTGTACGTTCAAATTGACCTAAAGAGGCACTTTCAATACGAAAATAACTTTGAAGTGGTCTATCGACCTTAGTATGAGGAGAAATATAGATAAAAGAACCCCCACTCCATAAGGCACCATTTAAAGCGGTATACTTATTTTCGTCATACTTAACTAAGTTATTAAAGTATTTTTTAAATAAATCAGGATATTTCTTTAAGGCATCATCACTAGAAGTGAATATGATATTATCGTCAATTACTTGGTTGTGGTAGAATACTTCACTTTCAATTTGATTAGTAACACCACCTAAGTATTTATTTTCTGCTTCAATAACCCCTAAATTATCAAAAGTATTTCTAATATTACAAGAAACATTCTCCCACTTATTAGTTAGTTTCTTTGTTTTATCTTTATAATAACATAAAGAGTCAAAGTCAATATCTAACTTAGGGCCGAATGATGGCTCACTAGAGTTAAGAAAAGTCTTATAACTATTTACTCTAAAGTCGGTCATCCACTCTGGTTCACCCTTTTTATGAGACAAATTTATAACAAATTCTTCATTTAATTTTTCCATAAACATCACGTTGATATTATACTATAATCTTGTCATTTTTAAAATATTTTGTTAAAATTAGTTTAGAATAGAAGGATTATATATGAACGAGAAAGTTGATTATAGTTATATTAATGAAAGTTTTTTGAAAAGTTTAGGCGAAATGAATGGTAACTTAAGAAAGATAAGTATTAGTAACAACGTTTTGAGTTTGAATGGTAAAAGTATTGATTTAACAGGGTTTGATTTGCGCTCAATTTTTAATAATGAATCAGATATTGTGCATAATATCGAAGAAATGAGCGAGATGGATATTTTTAATATTGTAAGTATTTATCAAAGAAAAAGAATGATGTCGTTAGATACTTTGCATAGAGCTTGGGGTCTTATCAATTCTAATCAAGTATATAACCCAGAAGATAAGGCATTTATTGATAATTTTAATAGTTATATATATGATTTACTTAAGTATAGAGATTATCTAGATAATGAAACACGTAAGACTTTAGATAACTTTGAAAAAGCAATGTATAATCTGGAGATTAAAAAAGAGACTGACGTTTTAAGTCAGAATCAAAGTAGCGAGTTAGATATATTTAATGATATGGCACACAATGTCCAGAGTGAAATGAATGAAAGAATAAGAAAAGAAGATAAGGCGTTAAAAAGAACTTTAAGAATGAATAATTTAGCTGGTTTTAGTAATGCTTTTATGGTTATTCTTAGTACTTTGCTTTTAGGAATAGTACTTTGTATTATGCTTCTTATAATAAGATAGTTGCATATTATTTTAGTCCTTTCAATATAATTTGTTAGGAGGAAAAAATATGGAAATTTTAAAAGTATCGTCAAAATCTAATCCTAGTAAAGTAGCAGGCGCTATTGCAAATATTTTCCGTGAAAATGGTAATGTAGAGTTGCAAACAATTGGAGCTGGCTCTTTAAATCAAGCGATTAAAGCGGTGGCTATTGCACGTGGCTTTTTAGCTCCTTCGGGCAAAAATTTAGCGGTTGTTCCTGCTTTCAACGATGTTTTAATCGCTGGTGAAGAAAAAACCGCTATTAGATTAATTCTTGAGACCTTATAAGGTCTTTTCTTTTTCCCATCTAGCATAGATGCCACATGGCAAAACTAAGTCACTGTTTTTCATAGGAAGGCCTAGTTCATCTGAAGAAATGAAACCTTGATGTTTCGAATTAACACAAATTTTTAAAATATTTTCTAAAACACTTTTAGATAGTCCGGTAGTATAAGAGTTAATTAAGAACATAATTGCATCATCGCTTAAAATCTGGCTACATAAATCAACTAAGTTATATAAGTCTTTTTCGATACTCCAAACTTCTTTACTACTACCCCTACCGAATGAAGGTGGGTCCATTAAGATTATATCGTATTTGTTACCACGTCTGATTTCTCTTTTAACGAATTTTAGACAGTCGTCGACTATAAATCTTATAGGTTTATCGCTTAAATTAGAAGATGCAACGTTTTCTTTTGCCCAGTCAACCATACCTCTAGAAGAATCAACATGAACAACGGATGCTCCAGCTTTTAGGGCAGCAACAGAAGCCGCACCAGTATAGGCAAAAAGATTTAGAACTTTAACCTCTCGATTAGCATTTTTTACTTTTTCCATAATTAAATTCCAATTATAGGCTTGTTCGGGGAAAAGACCGGTGTGTTTAAAGCCCATTAATTTTAGGTTAAAAGTTAAATCATGGTAGTGAATTGGCCAGGAGTTAGGTAATTTGTTATTTAGAATTTGCCATGAGCCACCACCAGAGTTACTACGGTAGTATTTAGCGTCTACTTTGATATTTTGGCTATTACCAGGCCAGATAATTTGAGGGTCGGGACGAGTTAGAGTATAACCATTCCATTCTTCCGTTTTATAACCATTATTCATATCTAAAATTTGATATTCTTTAAAATCATTAACTAATTTCATAACTACTCTCCCCTATATTAAATATTTGACAATTGGGTCAATGGTTTCTAGGATACCATGACTAAAGAAGAAAAATCCTAATATTAATACTTGAACGTCTGGTGATTGATAGATATTAATACTACATAAAACACCTAAAACCATAAAGATAAATAAGGTAAATAAACGTAATTTGTACATTCTATCTCTAAGATCGTTATAGTAACTTGCTTTAACAAGTTTGATTATACACATTAAGAAAGTCCAGGCAACTAAAGATAAAGATAGTTGGATAGGATTACTAAAATCAAAAGAAATACCTACTATAGCAAAGGAAAGACAGACAATGAAAGTATATAAGCCTTCGTAGTCTTTAGATTTTAAAGTTAAGAGAAATTGGGCTAGGTTTAAGAAACCATAGATTATCATGATGATAAAGAAAATATGTTTTATATTATAAAAACCTAGTATTGGTAATAATAGTAGGACTACTCCTAGTAAGATTAATAATGATTCAATTACAACGTCAACTTTTTGTTTATATTTCATAATAAACACCTCCAATTTAGAATAAGCGAATTTTTAGTTATTGTCAACTAAAGTTTTTAGAAATAAATATAGGCCGTCGCAGGCATTAGATTTTATTACTTGAGTACTACATTTTTTTAGGCTTTCAGTAGCGTTACCCATGGCAATACTGGTACCTACAACAAGACTCATAGCAATATCGTTATCGGAATCGCCTATGGACATGGCTTCGTCTTTGGATATGTTTAGATAATCAAGAACCTCGACGATACCAGTACCTTTAGAGACATTACCCATGACGATATCATGGAAGTATTCACTACCTGGCATACGACGATTTTCGATTAAGGCTTTAGAAGTATTGGCAATTCTTACTTCAGGAATGATATCATGAAACATATTTTTCATTATTTTCATACGTTCATAGTTAGTTGAAGTTAAGGTTAGACTTAGGACGTCTTCGATAATATCTTTAGGATTGTTGATTTTTACTTGTCTAGTTTTAGTATGCATGGTAAAGCCAACATCATGGGTTGTACAGTAGTGTAAGACTTTTTGAACTGATACCCGAGGCATGATTACTTGTTCAATTATTTTTTTAGTTTCATAGTTAGCTGCTATGGCGCCATTGGCAGCAATGATAATACTGCTAGCGTTAATGCTTTGACTTATTTTCTTTGTATAATTATAGTTCCTACCCGATGTAACAATAACTTTTATGCCTTGGGCGGTTAGTTTTCCTATTACTTCTTTAACATTTTCCGGAATGATACCTTGGTCATTAGTTAATGTTCCATCGATATCGATAAATATTGCTTTAATTTTTTTCATATATTTTCACCACAATTTTAGTATACATCATATTTACTTAGATTGACACTTATTATACTATTTTGCAATGTAAAGTTTGTAAAGTGGAAGAAATGAAAAGAAGCCTATTTACTAGACTTACTTACTAAATATAATAAACCAGCACCACCGATAACTACTAGAACAACCATTAAAACGATTGTAGCCGTATTTGTTTTTTCAGTACTTTCAGTTTTTACTTCCTCTACTACTTCAATATTGTTTTCTTTAATAACATCATAAAGCTCTTCGTTAGAGTTGTAGGCTTCGTCAATAGCACTTAATATTTCAGGCGCTGTTGCTTCTTCACTAAAACCATTCCAAGTTTTTTTACCAATAATGATATATGGTACTCCGAAATTAGACGCTGTTGGATCGTCACCTAAAATAGTTGCAACTTTACTCATGGAAGCATTGTTGGTTTCATTGTACCAAACTTCGTACTCATGAAGTTCAAATTTTTCTTTTTCACTATCACTTAAGCTGTTAACCCAAGTTAGAAATCCTTGACAATAATGGCAAGTTTTACCTTTGAAGACATGAACTGTTACTTTGTTTCCTTCAGCTTTAACGTTAGCAAATGCAGGAAGAAAAACGATTACGGCTAGTAGTAGGCCCATTAGTATTTTCTTTAGTTTCATTTTTACACAACCTTTCTTCCTAATTATACTACAAAATATACTATTTTCCTAATCTTTTTTTATGAAGTATTGGTGATAGCCTTTGGTATTTATTACTTTTGCAGGAGCACCAGCTACGGTGACGTTATCTTTTACCGATTTATTAACAACACTGTTAGCTCCAATTACGACGTTTGAACCAATGGTTATATCGCCATATATTTTAGCGCCAGGGCCAACCCAAACCCCATCTTTGATGGTGGGATATTTATCACTACCTAGTTTAGAACTGATTGTAGTCATGGGATGAATTTTGAAATTTTTCCCTATTTTGACGTTTTTATTAATATAGATAGGGCCAATATGGATTATGACTAGACCTTTGTCGATAGTGTTGATAGACAAATGAAAGCCATATTTTACCATGTAATATTCTAATTTTTTATCGAGGATAAAGGTTAAAAGTTTATTTTTATGGCAATTATGATAATATTCGTTTTTACGATAGAGTTTTAAGAATTTTAAGATACGTTTATGTTCGTTATTTACTTTATAGCAGGCGTAGTATCGTTCTTTTTCATAGGAAATATATTCTAAGTATTCTTTTTTGCTTGTTATCATAATTACCACCAAAACACATTAATGGTATCACAAACACTACCCTAGTGCAACATCTAATAACATCATGACGCAGAAACCGATAATGCTAAATATGGCCATGAGATCTTTTTTTTCGTTAGTTTGAGATTCTGGGATAAGTTCTTCTACAACGACATATATCATGGCACCCGCTGCAAAGGATAGTAAGAATGGTAAGACAGTTCTAACCTTTAAGGCAAGTATGGCACCGATTACACCGGCTATTGGTTCTACAATGCCACTTAGGGCTCCTATGATAAAGGATTTCTTACGGCTCATGCCTTCTCTTCTTAGGGGTAAGGACACAGCAGACCCTTCAGGAAAGTTTTGTAACCCGATACCTAATGCAAGTCCCATGGCAGCAAGAACTGTAGCACCTTCAATGTGATATAACGTGGAGCCGAATGCTACTCCGATAGCTAAACCTTCTGGAATATTATGGATAGTAATGGAACTAATTAGTAAGAATATTCTTTTCTTTTTACTTGATTCGGAAGTTTTAACTAAAACTCTATCAAATACTTTATCACTTAAATATAAAAGAAGACCACCTATTAAAAATCCAATAGTAGTAATTAGCCAAGGGTTTAAGTCAAGACTTTCGGCCCCACTTATAGCTGGTGCAAGTAAGGAAAAGTATGAGGCTGCCATCATTACGCCGGCAGCAAAGGCCAACATAGCATCCAATAAAGTTTTATTTACTTTTTTAAAGAAGAAGACAATAGATGCTCCGGCACTAGTTATTAAAAATGTAAATAATGTGGCAATTAAGGCCTGCCACGGTGCACTTAAATTTAAAAAAACACTCATTATTTTCACCCAAAGTATGATATGTAAAATATATATTTTGGACTGGGCATTATGGTATAAGTGTTTTCTTTTGTGATTTTATTTGGTCTTGGTGTTCTAAAATAATCGAGATATTAAATTCATTATTTAAGTACATGTTCTTAGCGTAGTTATAAGTTATTTTATTTATAGGTATGTTGTTTTGTTGCAAGTAAGTTAGAATGATACGGATAGCATTTATATCTAGGGTCGGATTATTGTTGTAACTATTTAATATTTGTTCTGAATCTAAGGTTTTGGTGACTTCTGTCACTTGAAAGTTATTTCGACAGACATAGTTAAGAATTAGGTTGAGACCTTCTATTTTGTTATGAACAAAGTATTTTTTAAGGTTAGTATATAAGGCACCATTTGAAGAAATTGGAAGACGTTTGAAAAATTCGAAGGCGTTAAATTTTGTACCATCTTTTAAATAGCCTGTAGTAATACCAAGGGATAGGTCTTTGAAAATTTCAATGTTGTGCATTAGAAGAAGATTTTCGCTAATTTGATGTTTTTCTTGGTATTGATTAAATAAGTCAACGTCTAGTTCTTTTAATGTTTCTAAGCAAAAATTAAAGGCATTTTCCGTAAGGCCATAGCATTCTAAAAAATCATTGAAATTATACGAATTAGTATTTAAGTATTGGTTAGTTATATATTTAGCATAGGGATAAATTTCTCTATAGTCAGTAGTTTTTTGGTAATAACGATAGTCGATTAGATAACCTAAACGTTCATATTCTTTCATTTTGTTATAGTAATAATCGACGTTTTTTAGTTCTTCACGAATACTATCTAATCTAGGATCGCTAGCACCAAGTTTGACAAATAGGGAATAACTACGGCGGAAGACTTCACTATCTTTATAAAGTTCAAAAATAGTCATGGCTTTGTTGTATTCACTTATGTTAGAGTTAAGAGTTTGGGATAATTTGATTAGTTTTTCTTTTCTGATGCCTAGTTCTTCTGGAGTACATTTATAAGGTGTGTAATGAGTTTTCATATAACCAAGCTGCTCATATTTTTCATAGTAAGAAAGCACTCTTTTTAAGATAACTGCTTTTTTAAAGTCAGTGGTCTCGTATTTATTGATATTGTTTAGAAGAACGGCGCCTTTGCAGACAGCGCGTAGTTGCTTTGCTTTTTCAAAGTCCGATAAATCAGAATTAATGATAGTAATTAGATTATTTATTTCTTCTTCGGTTAGTAAGTGGTTTCTTTCTAGTTCGTATGACATATTTATCCCCCTCTTTTGTGGATATTTAATATAGCATAATGTTTTACATATGTCAAACTAATTGTTGGTATCAACTACATATGGGTCATTTACAGTTCCTATACCTCCCGATATTTTTACATCTGATTTTAAATTTATTACAGGTCGAATATAATAGTAATTTCTAAAAGTATCCATATGGGATATCTTTCCCTCACTAAATAAACCAATAACGTTAGCCATTTCATAACTTGCACTATACCCCTCAGGTGTCATAGAAAAATAACTTTCAGAAGAATAAGTATAAGCTAATTTATTTAAATAGTTGGAACTATTACCTGATAATACTAGTTCGTCTGCTGTAATCAGACCAATTGGATAACTTAATGCATTATTGCCTAAAGAGGCGCTTTTTAAAGTAAATAAATCATTTTTTTCGCAAGTTAAAGAAGGTTTCTTATTGGTATAATTTCTAGTATACCCAATGTATGAACTATTACTATCTGCAGTATAACCAGTTCCATATTGCAATCTTCTATCATTACAAAAACCACTGTCAGCAACAAAGAAATTCAAATTTTTATTTTCGATGTTTTCTACATACCAACTATCTAATTTTTCTTTAACTGTAGAATCAATTTCATTTTTATTGGCATTTTCTTTTGAAGTGAAATCGCTACCATACATATATCCTACATAAGCTGGATTATCTGTTAATGTATTGTAGGCGCCTGGGCCTATAGTTTGGCTGGAACCAGTAGCATTCTTTTCTTGACCATTATATAACACCTTTATTGTATTATCATTATTTATACTTATTATTTTCCAATAATAGCCAGCAAAATAGACATTATTGTTTAAAACATCTCCTCGATAGTAATATGTTTTTGAGTTATTTTCTTGAAAACAATATAAGCCTTTATCTGACTTATCACTTTCAGTTTCTTTGCCATTTAGTATTTTTACTGTTAAAGTATAGTAAATAGTATCATAAGTTGTTCCACTAAATATAGAAGTATTATTTTTCTTAGTTGCACCTACTATTTCATAAATAATGGAATTGCTGCTCACCACTTCTGTATGTATCTTTTGAGTCTTTGAATCAGTTGTTGCATATTGTTGAATAATGTAATAATGTTCATTGGAACTATAATCAAGGATTGTCGGGTCAGCAAAACTACTATTTGATAACGTATAAATACCCCTTGCACTATCAAAACTTTTTTCTTTATAAATTTTCAATAATGTATCGTCTGTAGTAAGATTTTCAGTTTTTGTATCTATATTTACGGAATTTGGAGACATAGTTGTAACGTTTTTATAAGTTGTATTGTCTTCTTGATTTTCTTGCCATGTTATTATTGGTGCGGTTTTGGAAAAATCAGGTACTCCTTTAGCTTCTATTCTACTTATAGCATTATCTACATCAGTTACGCCATATTCATTAATTAAGATAGCATCGTGTAATGTAGCTACATAATTACTTGGTTTATAAGTACCAATTGTAGCAGTTACGACTACTTTGCTATTAAATACCTTATTCATACTAGATAAATCAACACTATCTCCATAATCCATCCAAAGTCTTACGGCATAATCTACACTATCACCACTACCTAATGAACCAGTTACTAGTATTCTTGACTCTACTGAGTTATTTATTGATGTTTGAGTTGTATCTAATGTAGCTAAATTAGCTGGTGCTTCATTATTTACCATAACTTTAATTGCGTTGCTATTCATAGTTGTTCCTTCTAAAGCTTCTAAGTTAACATTATAACTAATAAATTGTTCACAAGTATTAGTTATGGTAAATTGATAAGGTGTTAGTTTCTTACCCTCACTATCTGGTATAGGATATTGTTCATCCAACTTTATATCATTCTTCTCATTAGTTATACTTAAATTTAAACATTTAGTTTTAACGATATTACTATTTTCTTGACCATAAGATTTAATGTAATAAGCATATGACGCTCTTAAAACTATCAATAAAATAAATAACATACTAAAAAAATATAATATTTTCTTTTTCATAACTACCTCTTATCTTTATAAGAATATTATAGCATTTTTGACGCTGCTAGGCTATATATAATTTACTAAAAATACTAGACAATATTAATGGTGAGATTATGAAAGAGAAAATTTATCAACATGACGACGAATATTATTACGATATAATAAGGAAAAACATAAGAAAGTTTAGAATTAGTAAAGGCTTAACGCAGCAAGACTTAGCGGACATGACTGATATTTCAAGACAGTATATATGTGATTTAGAAAATGACAATCGTTATAAACACATTACTATCTCTTGTTTAGGTAGAATTGCAGAAGCTTTAGATATTGATATAACTTTGTTTTTTAGACCATAGAAAAAGTATAGGATAACCCTATACAATTTTATTTTTTATCTTCTTTTAGTGTTTCTTTTAAGATGGTTCCTGTAGTTACTAAGTTTTGAAGATCACTTGGAACTATAATCTTAGTAGATGTACCGTTTGCTACTTCAATCATAGCGTCGTAACTTTTTAGTTTTAGAACGGCTTCGTCTACTTGGGCATTTTTTAGTAGCTTTAAGGCATCGGCTTTAGCAGCACTTACTTTTAAGATAGCTTGGGCTTCACCTTCAGCTTCTCTAATATGAGTTTCCCTTTTAGCATCAGCTCTTAAAATAGCACTTTCTTTTTCTCCTTCAGCTATTAGGATAGCAGCTTTCTTTTCACCTTCAGCTTGAAGAATTTTTTCTCTTCGTTCACGTTCGGCACGCATTTGTTTTTCCATGGCTTCTTGAATATCACGTGGGGGAATAATGTTTTTAACTTCTACTCTATTTACTTTGATACCCCAAGGGTCAGTAGCTTCGTCTAAGATAGAACGCATTTTTGAGTTTATGATGTCTCTACTGGTTAGGGTTTGGTCAAGTTCTAGTTCACCTATGATATTACGTAGGGTGGTTGCTGTTAAATTTTCGATAGCATTTACGGGGTTTTCGACACCATAGGTATATAGTTTAGGGTCAGTAATTTGAAAATATACGACAGTGTCAATTTGCATGGTAACATTATCTTTTGTGATTACTGGTTGAGGGGCGAAATCTTTTACGATTTCTTTTAGGGTTACGTCGGCTGCGATGTGGTCAATGAAGGGAATTACATAGTGAACTCCAGTTTGTAAAGTAGTGTAATAGCTTCCTAGGCGTTCTACTACTTTGGCTCTAGATTGAGGTATAATTTTAATACCTGCTACTATAATTATTAAAATAACAATGGGAATAATCCATAACATATTAATCGTCCTCCTTTATACTTTTAACATTTAGTTTTACTCCATTAATAGAAACTATTTTAACTTTAGTTCCTACTTTTAAGGTTTCTTTAGAAGTTGCGGTCCATGTTTTGCCGTCTACTTTGACTTCACCATTATTAAATTCGTCTATGTCTTCTGTAACTATGCCAATATCGCCAATTACTCTATCTAAGTTAGTGGGTGTTATTTTATGATTTTTGATTTTAGAAATAATGCTTTTGGTTAAGATTAAGCAAATGGTGCTGGTGATTACGAAACATCCTAGTTGAATTATTAAGTTATCTGCATAGATACTTAAGATACATGAGGCGATGGCTCCTATGGCAAACCAGATGGAAACAAGGTTTACTGTAGCTATTTCCACAAAAATTAAGAAAATAAAAATGATTAGCCAAGTTAGGGTTAGATTCATAAACTCACTTCCTACCTAAAGTATACTATATAAGTTAGAAAAATACTACTAAATTTTGTGAAAAACAAAAACATCAAAAAAGCCCGCAAATGCGGGATTTATTTGGTCAAAATGGTGCCGAATGCGAGAATCGAACTTGCACCTAATCCTTACCATGGATTTGTTCTACCACTATACTAATTCGGCATAGCAAAACT
>CALBBI010000029.1:0-5811 GCA_937926935.1 uncultured Bacillota bacterium | reverse complement strand
ATTAAAAAGGATAAATTGAAAGTGTGGTAGAGTTCTTCTATATTTTAACTCAATTTTGCAAGTGCAAAATAAGAAGTGATAACACTATAAATCCTTTATTTATAAAATGTAAATTAGTGTAGTGCTATCATTTTCTTTATCCTCTTAATAATTATCATCACTTTTTTGTTAAAATTTAGTATTTTCATGGTATACTTATATCATTTAGTAGTTTGTTACTACCTGTTATATAGAAAAATAAAGGTTATCCGACTTCAACCTTTATGGCTCCATTTTGATATTCAGTCGAACTATTTAGTTCGATTTTTCAATACAAAAAAGCCGTGATAACTGAAAAGCTGTCGAATCAATTGATAACCTTTATATCTTTATATAAATCATTATTGGCATAGACGTGCTAATAATGATTTTTTATATTACTTCTTTTTAAATAACCCTTAATTTTAAAAGTGAATTTCAATAATTTCATTATTTTTTAAGCGATTACCATATAATAATTGACCAAAAAGGAAAATAATGATAATTTAAATTATAGATTGGAATGTTGTATGATTAAAGTTGAAAGTTTAAAGGAATATAAAAGAATATTGAGTAAAGAAGATTTTGAAATACTAGGAAATAAAATATTTATGATTACAAAGTATTTAGTTTTAGAATATTCAGGGTATAAAAGGTGGTACTTTGAGAAACAACTTAAAAATATAGGAAGTATCGAAAGAGAAATTTTATTTGTTAGAAATAAAGAGAAGTTAGATGAAATAATTGCTGTTGCTTGTTTAAAGAAGACAACTTTAGAAAAGAAGATATGTACTTTATATGTAGTAGAAAATTTTAGAAGTATGGGAATTGGTTCGGCACTTATAAGTGAGTCTTTTAAGTTTTTAGGCACTACTACTCCTTTGATAACGTTTGCTAGCTATAAGTTAAAATTGTTTGAACCATTTATTAAGAAATATAATTGGAAATTAGTTCAAGTGATAGATAGGGGATATAATAATAATTTTAAAGAATTATGTTTTAATGGAAAATTAGAAAATCATATTTAAAAACATAAGTGAAGTTTGAGATATCTTAAAGTTATATCTTGCATATAT
This sequence comes from uncultured Bacillota bacterium, assembly GCA_937926935.1. Taxonomy (GTDB): domain Bacteria; phylum Bacillota_I; class Bacilli_A; order RF39; family UBA660; genus CAG-605. The sequence continues at coordinate 4,717 of CALBBI010000029.1, read as the reverse complement.
TATATATATTTTATATTATTAGTAGTAATTAGGGATTTTGTCATTGTTTGGAGGGATACTTATGGATAATAATAAAGTTTATGAGGCTTATTTAATGGCAAAAGAAAAACACCGTGGACAAAAGCGGATGGATGGTAGACCTTATATTGCTCACCCTATTATGGTGGCGAGATTAGTTAAAAAGTATCTTTCTAATGAAGAAAGACTTGATGAAATAATTATGGCTGCTTATTTACATGATACAATAGAAGATACTGATACAACGTATGAAGAGATTAAAGATAAGTTTGGGAGTTATGTGGCTTACTTAGTAATGGGGCTTACTAATGATGAAAAAATAAAGAAAAGTATGGGGAAAACTAATTATTTGTGTTATAAGATGTATCATATGAATGATGATGTTTTAAATCTTAAGTTGTGTGATAGACTTTCTAATGTTATGGACTTAAGGAATGCCGATAAAGACTTTTTAGAACGATACGAAACTGAAACAATTATGATTTTAGATTATTTACTTTCTAATCGTAATTTAACTGAAACGCAGTTAGAAATTGTAAAAGAGATTAATAATCAAATAAATGACCTTAGAAAAGATACTGTGTTGTCTTTAGTAAAAAGGGGTAGATATAATCAAGGATAGAAAAAGAATAGATGTTACTCTACTCTATTATTCATTAGCTTTTAAGCTACTTACCATATCAATTGTATTAACTTTTTTAGCTAAGTATTTAGAAACAATATAGGATACAAGGTAAGTACCAATTGAGGCTAAAATATAAGTATAAATTTCAATGTGAACTCCAAAATCATAGTTTTCGTCTAGACAGGCTTTAAATAAGTATGAGGTTAGGAAGTAACCTGTTGGTAAGCCAATAATTATTGATAAGATACATATCCAACTATTTTGTAAAGAGAATATTTTTTGAATTTGGGTATTTTTAAAACCAAGAACTTTTAAGGTAGCAAATTGGTATTCTTTTTCGCTGAAGGATAAGATACTCATGTTATAAATAATTACGATACCAAGAAGAATAGCAAAGACAATAATTATTATAATCATTTCACGCATCATGGAAAGCATATTTGTGATTGCACTTTTTAATTCAGTTTTATTTTGGATAGTTTCAACATTGTTAATTTGTTTAGTATTACTTAAGTCGTCATTAGTATAAATTGTATCAGGGTTATAGGTTATGCCTAGACTTTCAATGTATTCTTTAGTAGCGGTTAGACCTTGAACTTGAGGGTCACGATAATAACCGATTATTTTAGTTTCATAATATTTTTTATCGCCATAAATATGCCATTTAACAGTATCACCAATATGAAGGTTATTGGTATCGGCAAATTTATAGGTAACGTAGATACCTTCAGTCGAATTTAGTTTAGTAAATTTATACTTGTCGTCGATAAAACGGACATAGTCATTAGAGTTATCAACAAAGATAGTATTAGAGGTACGATTATCGTTTTCGTCTTTGATTTCGATAGCTAAAGTTTGGCTGGTATTATTGCCATAGGTATTGGTTATATCTTGGACTTCAGTTGCAGTTAAGTTTTCTTTTAAAGATAATTTATAGTTAAAATTATATAAATCATCAAATTGAAGTTTGATAAAGTAGTTCATGCTGTTTAACATACCTAAAGCACAGACAATTAGTGTACAGCAACCAACAATTCCTATGACACCAGTGACTGTTCTAAATTTATTACGTAAAATATCACGTAAGTTCCATTTACTAGAGAAACTCCATTTTTTAAAGAAGCCTTTGGTAGTAATATTAAGACTGCCATTTTTTACTGTAGGAAGTTCATTTTTTAAACTATCGGCTGGTTTATTTTGAAGTTCTTTGTAGCAAGTTAAGAATGTTATTAGGCTGACGGTAAGGATAACGGCTAAAGTTACTAAGTAAGTTGTAGGGTTAATATATACTTTACCATTAGGTACTTCAAAGAAGGCCATTTCAAGGTTTAGGAAAACGGACCCTAAGAAGTATTTACCTAGGTGGATACCAAATATAGATCCTAGTAAAGATACCCAAAAACCATAGCCTACATAGTGAGTGGTTATTTTTAATTTGGAGAACCCTAGGGCTTTTAAGGTACCGATTTGAAGTTTTTGTTTTTTAACAACACGGGTCATAGTTGTGATTACAGAAAGAAGAGCTATGAAAAGGAAAAGACCAGAAAATATGCCAACGTAGGCTTTACCTTCGTCAATTTCGCCTTGATACATGGTGTAACTTGCGGTGTTTTCGATTTCAACGGTGGCTATGGCGTTATTAATTTTACTTTCAACGTCGTCTTTCACTTGATTGTTGTTAGCTTTATCATTTATAGTTAGCATGATATAGTTAAAAGGAACGTAGTCTATGTAGTTAAAGTTAGGGTTTATTTTGTTAAAAGTTTCGTCATTAATAGATTGATGAAGTTCTTTTTCTAAGTTTGTTTTTACTTGCGATTTTATGAAGTTCGCGGTTTCATTAACAGACATATAAATTAGACCATAAGCTTTATGATTAGGCATAAGTTGAGATGCGTCTTTAACAGCGTAGACATGGTCAGGAACATAAATTATTCCTAAGATAGTTTCATTAAATTCATAATTATCATATTTGAATGTTATGTTGTCTCCTATTTTAAGGTTGTTTTCTTTAGCATAGAAGTAGTCTATCCAGATACCTTTTTGGTCTTTGGCAAAGGGAATGCCTTCCTTAACGTAGAAATTACTGATTTCGTTGCTTTCAATTACAGATACTAAGTAAGACTTGGTATCGTCGTTAACATCGGTCATGGGAAGTTCTAGTTTGCGTTCAGCATTGGTAACGTTGTTGATATTCTTGATGTCTTTTAAATCTTTTTCGGTAAAATTTGTACCAAGGACGTTTATGTCTTGAAGATTATGGTCTTGGTAGAAATTATTGGCCGTTATAGTCATTCCCATCATGTAGCTTTCTATTCCGGCATAAACCATTACTCCAATGGTAATCATTAAAAATATTGTGATAAATTGAGATTTATTGTTGAGGATGTCTCGCCACATTTTCTTTCTTAACATATTCTACCACACTACTTCGTCAATATTTTTGGGATGTTTATTTTCTTCGTTGGATTCAATTTTACCATTTTTAAGTTTAATTACGCGGTCGGCAATTAAAGCAATAAGGGAGTTATGAGTTACAATTATAACTGTGTTCTCTCCATTGTTAGCATCACATTGTTTTTTTAAAAGTTTTAGAACTTCAACACCAGTATTAGAGTCCAAAGCTCCCGTTGGTTCGTCGGCTAAAATTATTTTAGGGTCTTTGGCAATAGCACGAGCAATTGAGACACGTTGTTGTTCACCGCCAGATAGTTGGTTAGGAAATTTGTTAAGATGTTTTTCTAAGCCAACCTCTTTTAGAATTTGTTTAGCTGATTTAGGTTTCTTAACGATATCATTTACTAACATAACGTTTTCTAAAACTGTCAATGTAGGTAAGATATTATAAAATTGAAAGATAAATCCAACGTTTTCAGCACGATATTTAGTAAGTTCGTTATCACTGTAGTTAGAAATAACATTCCCGTCGACGGTGATACTTCCACTAGTAACAGTGTCCATCCCTCCTAAAAGGTTTAATAAAGTAGATTTTCCAGCACCTGAAGGTCCTAAGATAGCGACAAATTCACCTCGCGGAATAGAAAAGTCTACACCGTCTAAAGCTTTGTACTTTTTTCCTCCTACTTCATAAGATTTTGTAACATTTTTAAATCTAATTAATTCTTCCATATATACCTCCTATACAATATGTGAAATAAATTTCATATATTCAAATTATACTTCGATAAAATGATATCGTCAATATAAATATGAAAAATATTTCATATTATTTGCGTTATTTTAAAATAGATAGTATAATCTTCTTAGGAAGTGATAGTATGGTCCAACCGAGGATACCCTTACAAAAAAGGTCAATTGAAAAGAAAGAAAAAATAGTAAGAATGGGTTTTGAATTAATGTGCAATCAGGGATATTATAATACTAATACGTTGGAGATTGCCAAGTATGCAGGTGTATCAACAGGTATTGTCTATCAATATTTTACGGATAAAAAAGATATTTTTATTGAAGGGGTTAAACAGTATTCCCAAAAGATTATGTTTCCAATATTAGCTTTAATTACTGAACAAGAGGAGTTGCCAGAAGATTTAAAGGGCTTTTTTAAAAAAATTATTCAGTTAAATAAAAAACAACATACTTCGTCAAAAAGAGCACATCAAGAAATATCGGCAATGCAGCATTTAGATAGTGATATTGAGGCAATATTTAAAGAAAGCGAATTAAATTTTTCTAATAAATTATACTTACTTTTAAAAAATAATGGTTTTAAGCAAGAAGATTTGAAGGAAAGAACACATTTAATTGTTAATTTGATAGACACCTTTGCTCATGAAGAAGCATATCATAAGCATGAAAGTTTTGATTATAATCGTATGGAAGATATAGTTGTGGATACAATTATTTATATATTAAAAAGAAGTTAAGGGTAGCCTTAGCTTTTCTTATGCAACAAACATTCTTCGTCATGGGAGTTAATGATACCTATGGCTTGAAGGTAAGAATAAATTATGGTGGAACCAACAAATTTCATGCCTCTTTGGGTTAGGTCTTTAGAAATGGCATCTGATAATGGTGATGTGGTTTGGCTGGTTTCATAAAATATCTGGCCGTTAG
>CALBBI010000028.1:0-13710 GCA_937926935.1 uncultured Bacillota bacterium | reverse complement strand
GTTAAATAAGGCAGTATCACCATTTGCGTGTGTCAAGGCTGCAAAAGATGAACTTATTGAATGTGGTTTTGAGGAAATAAATTATGCGGTTAGATAGTCGATTGTGGCACTACCTAGGCTGGCGGCATTTTTAATATTGATATTATTTAATCTTGATTGGTCATAGATGTGGATACGTTTAGCACCGCTTAGGTAAAGGTCAGATGACCCTGATAGAATACCGGCAACTTTGTTGGTACCAGTAGCATTTACTTTAACAGCTAGAATATTGTCTCTAAAGAGATTTAAAGCAGTATCAGTTGATTTATCGATTTTACCGATTAGACCACCGGCTTCGCTGTTAGCAGCAATTATACTGTTAGCAACGATATTATCGTAGATATTAACGCGTCTAACGTTTTCTTCTTCTAGGGAGTTGTCATAGTATCCTAAAATACCTGCGCCTCCTACTCCTTTAGCCGTAATAGTAGCGTTAACTAAGTTACCATAGTAATATCCGGTTGATGTACCATTTTTATAACCAACTACACCACCGACATAGTTTTTACCGACTATTTCAGTATTATAGATGGTATTGTTATAACGACTTCCATCCCAGTTTAAGCCTTCGATACCGCCAACATAGTTAGCGTTAGGAGAATTTATGGTTGTATTAATTACGGCACTGCTATAGATACTATAGCCGCCATAACCACCGATACCACCGACTTGTTCGCTACCACCACTTATGGTAGAGTCTTTAATATAACTATTACCGACGGAACGATGATAACCATAAATACCACCAATTTGACTGCCTTTTCCGGTAACGGAAACATTGGTTAAATATAAGGTTGAAGTACTACCAGTATCTTGGTTACCACCAACTCCTCCAACTTGGTTATTTCCTGAAACGGAAGAGTTGGTTATAGTAACGTTTGAGGCTGCACCATAGCCGTAGATAATACCACTATAGGTACCACCGGTTGTACTAACGTGTACATCATCAGCAGTGATGTAATAATGTCTTGCGGCATCATCATAGTGTTTATACCCAATAAGACCTCCAACAAAGTCACTAGTACCACTAACATTAACTGATTTCATGGTAACTCCTGATAGGTAATAAGTATCACCTTCGCCATATAAACTACCTAATCTATGAGTACCTGAGATAGTTACATTACTAATATTAATATCTTTATAATCATTAACATAACTGTTAGCAATAAAACCAACACGATTAACTTTTAAGTTACCATTTAAAGTAATATTATTTAATGTTATATTAGAAACATTACCATAAGCTGTACCGATAATAGCTAAACCAGTTACACCACTACTACCACTGTAAGTCATATTAATATCTTTAAATGTTAAGTCTTTAATATATGTTCTAACTTCTTTAAACATATAAATACCCGACGTATTTAAAGTTAGATTATAACCAGAAATAGTATAACCATTACCTTCGACTTTATTAGCTAGGATATTTCTTTTTATAATAGAATTATCAATGTTGGAAAAATCTAAGTTAGCATTAATACTATAGTTTTCTGTATAGTTTGTATTTATACTTTGGAAATCATCAATTGAGTTAATACTTCTAAAGAAAGTAACATCTATCTTAGAGTCAGCATCTAATTCTTTAGCTACTCCATTATCTGTATAATAGATTTTTGATATACGATAAGAGTCTAAATAATATTTAGGTTTGATAGTTACTCTAATGAAGGAAGCATCATCTAACCCGGAATTTTCATTATATATTCTTATGTCATCGAGGTTTATTTCTTCGACGTCTTCAATTTTTATACCGGTTATTTTATATCTATTAACGTCATTATTTTTAACGACGATAGATACATCAGCACTGGTTAGGTCTTTTTCAACTTTGATAGAATCAACTGTTAATGGTTCATCATCAATAATATCTAAGAAAGTATCTTCTTGGTAAGGTAGTAATTCGGTAGAATCTTTATAATATAGTTTAGGAATACTACCATTTACAACATCATCATAATAGAAACCGGAACCAAGTGTTATTTTAGTAGCATAGCTATTAGGATTAGTTAATTCTTCGGTACTTAGTAAAGTTTCACCAGCGGAGTTGTTACTAACGACGCCATTAATTTTTTGACCAGCCCAAGCATAGAAGTTACGATTACTTAGGTTTTTATTACCAATGGTACGATGGATTTCATTTTCTAAGGATGAATATAGTTCACCGACAAATAAAGTATCGGAAACATTATTATTAAATTCATTACCGACGATACCACCAGCATAGACTTGAGCGGAGATTAATCTTACCGCGGAGATAACTTCTTCCACACGGCCATAGTTGATACCAGCAATACCACCAGTATTAGGATAGTTACTATTGATGTAACCAGTTGAGGAGGCTTGGCTAATAATACCATAAGAGTTGTAACCAACGATACCACCAACAGCGTATAGCTGACTGGAACTTGTAACGTCTAAGTTAATATTTTGAGCAAAGCTGTTCATGATATTGGAGTTTTCGGTTTGACCGACTAAGCCACCAACACGCATAGCGGTTACATTAGTGGTATCGGTAAGACTTAAGTTACTAACACTAGAATTTCTAATATTAGAACTATATCTAGCAAGTCCCGCAAGACCACCACTATACTGCCCTAGTTTAATCTTAACATTCTTAACATGGACATTATCCATGGTTCCCGAACTTTGTAAGTAGCCAATTAGACCACTACAAGTAGCATAGTTAGTTTTTACAATATTTTCAAAAGTTATATTAGAAAGAGTTCCTTGCATTACATAGAAAGCAATACCATCACTCGTATTAGTTTTCATATTTTTAATTGTATGATTATTACCATCGATCTTACCGGTCATCGTTCTAGTAATTATGGGATTAGTATAACTACTAAAATCTAAATCAGTCATTAACCTAAAGTTATCTCCAGAGTTAAAAGCCATGTTTAACCATTCTTTTTCGTTATTAATCTCACGGTACATGGAAATATCTAAGATAAGAGTTCCGGCATCAAATTTTCGGGTATATTCAATACCAACTTTAGATAACGATGTAATAGAGTTAATACTATAACTAGAAATATATCTACTTGGGTTAGTTAGTTTGATTCTTACTAAGGATGTACCATCTTCATTATCATTTTGGCTCATTATATTAGAAGTAAAGTATTGAACTTCGATTTTTTTAACTTGTTCGTAGGTTGGGTTTCTTACTAGGATATCGACGATAGCTTCATTGCCAGTTTGGCTTACAACATTACTAGTTAAGATATTAAGTAAGTCAGCATCAGTTACTTCGGGTAGTTTGATGTAATCTTGTTTAGGCATTGATTCGTTCATATTAAGTTGTGGGAAGAAACCATATTTAACATAGTCATCAACTAGGAAAGCGTTCTCACCATTTAGAGTTTGATTTTGGAATTCGACACTAGTTAGAGCGACTTTTGATAGTTTTTTCGACTTGCTATTAGTATAAGTTAAGGGACTTACGTAGTACAAATTCTTCGCATTTAATTGGTCAATACTACCACTAGCACTATCTAAGTTAGTATTTCTTGATTGTAATTCATCGTAAGTATAACTATTATTAATGGTACCTCTAGAGATAACACCGACTAAGGAACCGACATTCATTTGTTGGGGTTTTTCAAAGTCACTGAACCCTATTACTTCGATTAGGGAATAAACGTTTTCGATGTAGCCAGCTTCGGACATATATGCGCCAATGGCACCAATATATTTATTTTCTTTTAAACCAGAATCATGGTTACCATTGATTTTCTCACCGTATAGATAGCCATTTTTTACGGTGCCATAGATGTAGTTTGAGATAAACCCAAAGTATCTAGTAGTATGAACCTCTGCTTTATTATGGACAATGAAATGGTCAACGGTACCACGGTTTACACGGACTAGGAATGAAACTTCACTAGCTGGTGTGGTTACGGCTTCTTCGATAGTAATCATAATATTACTAAAAGTTGCCGAAGACCAATCGGTTAAAGTGTCGTATCTATTTCGGGCTTCATCGTACCAAATGTGTAAATCTAGGTTTTTAATGACAGCTCCCTTTCCTAGTCCAGCAAAGACTCTAGAACTAGAATTTTTAACATTTAATAATAATTTATGACCTTGAAAGTCGACATTACCATTGAATGTTCCACCAATAGTACGATTAGAATATCTTAAATCGATATCATTAGAGATTAAGAAGTTTCCGGTTGAAGACATATTATAAAATTCTTCTTTAGTACGGATAGTTCTTATTTGGTCATCGGTTTTAAAGTTCAAGCTGTTAATGGTGTAATAACGATTATTTATTAAAACTAGGATATTAATGGTATATTCTGTGCCTTTATTAAAGTTATAAGCCACTAGCATATCTTCTACTTTGTGGTCGATTATTTCATTATCATCTAAGTTGTAGTGATACATGCCGATGATTTCATTATCTTTTTTGACGATTTGGACATAGAAGTCATCATTTGGTATTTCGGGTGAACCGGTATTTTCAAAGTTATGGTCGGTTACGGAAATATAGAATTGACCAGTATAGTCATAGTTTTCGTTGTAATCGCTATAGTCTTCGTTTTTAGTTAGATTATCTTTATAGTTTATTGAGATACAACCAACATGACCAGAGATATAGGAAGAACCACCGGCAGCACCACCATTATTATTTTTGGTAGCCATACCACCGTAGTAGCCACCACCGGCACCTCCAGTATCAGTAGCTGAACCATTTTCACCAAGGCCTAATTGAGATTGGTTAATTGTATTACCACTAAAGTCTTTTGTCGTTACGGGTAATTGACCAGCGGAAAATCTGGTGTGTAAGATACCATCAATGTATGCACCTTCGGAATAAATACCACCACCGGCACCTCCGGAACCATCATCACCTAAGGAACAGTTTTCATAGCACGAATTAGCGTTATCTGAACCACCGCCACCGCCAGCAACAATGATACGTGATTTTAAGGACGTTTCTTCAGTTGTTCCATAAACTAATCTTACATCAGTGGCACCACCACCTGAACCAGAATTATTGGAACCACCTCGACCACCGCCGTTGAAACCGCCAGCAGGATAAGATCCATACTTGCCGCAGCCACCAACAACGACATATAAAGTTGTATCTTTGGCTAATTTAATAGTTCCTTTAGAGTAGCCTCCACGACCACCATGACTATTAGCATGTAAATACTGATTGCTATAATTATCGCCACCGGAGGCGCCCCAAGTTTCAATCAAATAATTGCCATCATTAGGAACAGTGAAACTACTTACCGAACCAGTATAATTAAAGTTTCTAGTCTCGTTAGTTAAAAGATTAGTAATTCTAGCATAACCATCGCCAACATGCCCAGTTGAGGTCGTACCATCAGGTTCGGTTATTTCATCATTACCAGTTAAAATCTTTGTATCATAGAAGACATAATTTCTATCATAAATAGACATTTCTTGAGTTGTTAAGGTAGCATAATTTAAATACGGAATAAATTGTAGGTCTTTAACATCAATAGTAGTTGTTGTATTTTTACCACCAGTTTCATCGACTCTAAAACCAACATAACCATTATCGGGAACTAGTTCAATACGATAATCTTTATATTCATTAGTTAAATTCAAAGCAACATTTTGGTTAGAATCAACACCACTGGTTAAGTAAGCAGCCATACCATTAGAGCCTTCGGCTTGTTTAGCTTTGAATTTAACAATTATAGGACTATTTTTATACTCAGGCATGTAGTAAGAATAATACGCTGTACCATTCATCGCCGAGAAACTTATAACTTTATTATCAACATCAGTAGAGATTTTATTTAAACCAGAACTACCAGAAAATCTAAAGTTATCAGTATAATTAATATTAAAGATATTGTTACTAGTAACAACACTTAGTAAGTTTTCAATTCTAATACTAGCTGAAACACCTAATTTAGTAGTTAAAGTTCTAGAACCTTCTAAAACATGATTAGATTCATAAGTACGATTAGTATAACCTTCATTATAACCTTCAGCAATAATTTCAATATCATAGTCCATATTGTTATCTAACTTATTTAAAGAGATACGTTCATCAGATCCATTTATGGCAATACTTTTAAGTAAAACATAATTACCTTTAGCATCATGAATTCTTATAAGTACTCTATCACTTTGGATAGCAAGGTCATTATCGACTACTCTAACATCAAAATCGATGATTGATTCATTGGTAAATTGGTTAGATACGACAGCATATGCCGGAGTACGATAGGTTTTAAAGTTTGTAATATTAGATATCGCATCTATTTCATAGGTTTTATCTACTTGGCGTTCGATAGTACTAAAGTTTAAGGTATATTCAGTATTACTCTCGAGTCCTAGAAACTCTAAATTATATTTACCGGAGTCTTTTAAAGAAGTAATATCATCACCAGTAATTTCGACAGTCTTAATTACTTTATCATTTTGTTTTAAAGTAATATAAATTTTATCTAATAGTTCGATTAATTTCTCACTCGTAGACTCTTTATTAATATTCATTTCAAATTTAACACTAGATCTTGTTATATCTATTTGTCTTAAATCAAATTTAACATATCCTAAGGCTGAGATAGGCTTAGTACTTACAGTAGCTTCTGCTAAAGTTTTATTTAAAAGCGTTCCATTACCATCTTCTAAGTCATAATTAGCAATAATATATATTTTATACATTTTATTAGAGTCTAGGTTATTAACTCTAATTTCTTGATAGTCTTTATTTTCTAGGTTACCTGAGGTTTCTAAAGTACCATCTAGGGTATAGATTTCATAGTGATAATTACTTAGATTAACTTTATCTTTATTAGTTAGAGATATTCCTACTTTGAAGTAAGTTAGGTCGTTATCGATTAGTTTTATTGAAGCGGTTGGAGCTTCTTTACTGGTTTTAGTTGTGAAGGTATTATTAGTAACTTTAAGCTCGGTACCGGCAACATCATACATTTTAATAACCCCGGTATAATCTTTATTAGATTCTAGATTTTCGGGTGTTTGGTAAGTAACTTGTTTTTTTAGTTTAATTTTATTTACTTGGTCAACACTGAAGTTGTATTCTTCATTATTAATGATTGCCACAATGTTTTTTAAACCATTAAATATTTCATCATCTTTATCATTCGTGATTTCAAAGTCATTTAAAACAATTTTATTAGAATAAATATTATCAATACGATAAGAGATATTAATTTCATTTAGGGAGCTACTATCTAAAGTTTTAAAAGTTCCAGTATAGAAAGTCTTTTTAACACTTTGGTCATTTTCATTTTTAAAGATATAGTATGCCTCTACTTCGTAAGTTTCGTTAGGAAGTAAGCCAGTTAGTTCAATCTCACCATTGGCATAGAAACTTTTCTTTAAGTAGGTTTTACCATTTAGAGTAAGGGTAAAAGTTGGTGAGGTTACGATTCGCATAGCGGGGTCATTGATAGTAATATTACCTGTAGCACTGTAAACACGACCGGTAAAGCCATCAAAAATTACTTCCGGTTTTACGTAATTAGCATTATTGGAGTTATTATTACCAGGAGTGCCATTAATATTAGGAATTATCTTGGTATCATCAATAATTATTTCATACCCATCGTCGCTAGAATCATCATCTTTATCATCATCTTTATTTGGTTTGTCATAATTAGGCTTATCATCATCTTTTTTATAATCATCATTTTTATTTTCTTCTTCTTTATTATATAGACCTAAATTAGTTAGTAAGTTTTCATAAGTTAGGTCATTATCCCCAATTTTTACCCCGGTAGTTAAAGCAATAAAAGGAATACTTTGATATACTAATTCATCATTAACACGCATATAAAAATTTAGATAATCTTTATTAAAATAGATAAGACTGTATTCCGGTATTTCGATAGTTTCATTAACTAAGGATAGAGTAATCTTTTGATAGTTAATATAGATTTCACTATTAAGCTTAGAAAAAAGGTATGATTCATTATCAATATTGTCGTTAGTTAAGTTACTAAAAAGTTTTTTATCGGCAACAATTATATTACTAACAGTATCAGTATCATAGTAAGATTCATTAATATAATTATTATCTAGATAGTTCCAAATTCTGGTATTATCTAAGTTATATACTGGAACATCTAAGTAGATTTTATTATTTTTATCTTCCCCAACATAGTAATTATTACCTCTTTGGTAGATATTCTGGCTATCGTTAATCTTGGTTAAAGTAATGTTACTATTCTTACTAGTCTTTAAGTTAGAAGCAATGGTACTTTGAGAAACATTAGAAGCGTAGCCCGAAAATACAGTAACATCAATTTTCTTAATTTGAAAAAAAGCCAAGTAAGTTATTACTAAGACTAAAATTAATAATGCTGCAACACTTTTTTTCATTTAAAACCACCTTTACTTTAGAATAGACTATTTAAGATATCTGCACTTTTGATTAGAAGTCGATAATCACTACCCTTTTTTACGCCATCAATTTTTAAGTTTATTTCATAATCTTTAGTTGTTGCTGTAACATCGTCAGTAACACTCTCTACTAAATAAGCATTATCTTTATAATTATAATAGCTTAAGATATTACTTAGATTGTTATAGATTACAAAGGACATAGGGTTTAGTTTAATGCTTTTATCTCCGTAAGTTAAAGTAGTTTCTTCAATAAAGAAATATAAGTCATTACCATCGTATAAGAAAGCATGATCTAAGTCATAGACTTTATCTTGATATTTTAATTCTTTATAGATACTACTTTGAGAATCAATCTTGGTATAAAAAGGTATGCGTTGTTGTTTGACATTATCTAGAGGGAATACAGCAATCATATCAATAGGAAATAAAGCAACGTCGATATCATTATAATACAAGGGTGAACTATCAATTACGATATCTTCATTATCAGTTTTAATACTTACAACACCACTTTCATTACTTAGAGTAATTGAGGCACTATAATCAACACGATGGTTATCTAAGTACTGATAAACACCTTGATTTTCTAAAGTATACTTAGTACTGTTATCTTTAGCTTTAAAACCAATAATAATTAAAGCCACTAAACTAGCTAAGAATACTTTATAATTTTTCTTAATAAAATCAATAATTTTTTTCATACTCTCTCCTCATAAGACCTTTAAGGTATTTTAATACGATATAAGTATCATAGATAATAGCTAAGGCACATAGTAAAATAGTTAATAATTTTAACGTTAGAGTGCCACTACTATAAATAATATACTTACTAAAACCAATCTTAATAAATACTAAATAATATAATATAATGCTTTTTATTATATCTACTATCACTCTTATAATTTTACCATTAATAATGTCAAATAACAATAAGGGAATAGCAATCATATAAAAATTATAATCAAGGAATATACTAGAGATATCATTAGATAAAAGAACAAAGTATAGATAGAAAACATAATGAACATATAACATACTTAGAGATAAGATTTTTATTTTATTACTATTTAGTAAGATACCTTGGATAATGGTGTTCTTACTCTTTTTTAGATAAGTATTAAAAATTATTAAACTAAGAATGGTAACGATTAGAAAAAAAAGTAAAAAATAGATAATTTTATTAGCAAATAGGCTTAGGTTAATCATGGTTAACTCCTTAAAATAAGTTTAAATTCGTTATTGATATTCATGTAATAACCCTTGATATCATTAAGAGACTTGGTAGTATCATTACTTACGAATTCGATATGACCATCAACTTCACCAATAAGGGAAGTATAGTTTTGCATAATAAGAAGATTATATTTTTTACTTTTAATTTTAATTGCTAATACGTTATTTATATTTTCAACACCATTATTTAAAGACATTATTTTGACATTCATGCGATTTCGCCAACCGTTCCAATATATAAGAATTTATTTTCGGGGATATCATCGTATTTACCTTCTAAGATATTTTCGACATCCCCTAAAACATCATCGATGTTAACCATTTTACCAGGAATGTTGGTATAGTTTTCAGCAACAAACATAGGTTGAGTAAAGTAATTACGAAGTTTACGAGAACGATAGAAGATGTTTTTATCTTCATCACTTAATTCATCGATACCTAAGACGGCAATGATTTCTTCTAATTCATTGTAACGTGCTAAGTACGCTAGGACTTTACTTACTAAGGAATAATGTCTAACACCAACGATATCACTATCGATTAGGCTACTTGAAGATTTAGTAACGTCAACGGCTGGGTATAAACCATTTTCGGCAACTTTACGGTCTAAGACGATTTGGCCATCCATATGGCCAACGATAGTTTGAACGGCTTCATCAGTTAAGTCATCAGCTGGAATATAGATGGCTTGGAAGGAGGTAATGGAACCTTTTTCACAAGAGTTAATACGTTCTTCAACTTCGGCAACATCGCTTATCATGGTTGTTGGGTAACCATTTTCTACGGGTACTCTTTTTAACTCAGTATTAATTTCGGACTTAGCTTGAACGAAACGATAAATATTATCGATAAATAATAAGACATCTTGGCTTTTTTCATCTCTTAAGTACTCGGCAGCAGTAAGGCCAGTATAGACAGCTTTACTACGGGATACGGGGTTATCACCCATTTGACCAAAGACAATGGACATTTTATCAAGAAGTTTAGACTTCCCCATTTCATCGATTAATTCTTTACCTTCACGACTACGTTCACCAACCCCAATAAATACGGCATTAGAGTTCTTACTTTTATAAATGTTATTAATAAGTTCTTTAATTAGAACGGTTTTACCTACGCCGGCACCACCTAGAAGACCCATCTTAAAGCCTTTAGCAATAGGGCAAAAGAAGTCAATAACTTTAATACCAGTCCACATAATATCTTGGTTAATATTAATATTTTCTAAGTTTAAAGTTTTTACATAGACGTTTCTTTTATTACTATTTTCGATTTGGCCACCATTTAGGATATCACCATAAGAATTAAAAGTATGTCCTAAGATACTAGGAGAATATTCGGTTTCTAAACCTTGGCTATAGATACCTACTTCAAGACCTTTAGATAAACCAATGACACTGTCAAAAGGAATACAGGTTAAAATCTTGGAATCTATTTCTGCTACTTCCATTAAGTGTTTCTTACTTTGAGTCTCGCAATACAAGATATCTTTTAGATGGATAGTTGTATCCTCTTTAACGAATACTTGTATATTAATATCGGTTATACCAATTATTTCACCTATCATATTATATCCCCTTTCGATAATTAGCCATTTGTTTTTTAAAGGCTTGATATTTTTTTTCTTTTCGTACTTGTTTTTGTTTTTCTTCTTCGATTTCGTCAATCTTTTTTAAGGATTCACTAGTTAAGTTTTGACGCATAATATTTTCAGCAGCCCAAGAGTTAGATTCGATTATTTGGAGTTCACATTCAATATATAAAAGTAGTAAGTCTTCAAACATCGATGAAGCGTCAGTTTCGATGACAAAGTCTTCGGTATTCTTGCTATCATCAAACTCTAAAGGAAAGAGTTTTTTCTTTTCTAACTTAATATTATTTACGTTATAGTATCTATTAAAGATGGCATTGATTTCTTTTATCCTGCGATTAATAAGTAAGGGCTTGATGATATCTTCAATTTTTTTAAAATCATTATAAAAATCTTCTTTGGCGATATTTAGGGCAACATCGTCTTTGTTCATGAAGATTTTTTCACCAACCACTATCTTAATAACCCCCTTATCTTCTTGGGCTACATGCTTAACACTAGAGTTAAAGTTACCACAAAACCCTAAGTCATTACCAATATAAAAGTTAACTATCTTACCATCAGGTTTTGAAGTAATAAGTCTTTTATCTAAGTTTAAGTTTTTATTATTTAAAACTTTATTCATGAAAGATAAGATTTCTTCTTCTAAAGCTTTGTAGTTATCGGCTTTTCTTTTAGCTTTATCTACTCTTAGAAGAGAATGGAAGTTCATGACTTTAACTACGTTTTTAATGTTCGCCATCGTTGTTCTCCAAAATAAAGTTAAATTTTTCTAACATTTCTTTATTAGTTAGAGGTTCATATTTAGGTTGGCTTAGATTACTAATTATTTTCTTACCTCTAGCCATTTCTTCTCTAATACTTGGACTTAAGTCATCTTGGTTAGATAGTTCATAGATACTAGCCATTTCTAAGTAACTTAGAAGTTTTCTTCTTAAGGTTGTACCTAGTTTTTTCATGTCTTTAGGTTGGACAGCACCACCTAAACGAGATACAGATAAACCATAGTTAATAGCGGGTTTTATACCTTTTTGAAAGTTCTTACTTGATAAAACGATTTGACCATCGGTAATTGAAATAATGTTAGTAGAAATATAATCAGTTATATCTTCTCCTCTAGTTTCAACTATTGGTAGAACGGTGATACTAGCGCCATTTTTATACTTACAACCTTTTTCTAAAAGTCTTGAGTGAAGATAGAAGATATCACTTGGATAAGCATCACGACCTGGAGCTTTATCAGTTAATAAGGATATCTCACGGTAGGCATCGGCATGACGTTTTAAATCATCAATAACAACTAAGACATTAGTGCCGTGTTCCATAAAGCGTCTAGCAACACTTAAAGCGTAATATGGGGTTAGAACTAAGGCTGGTGCTAAGTAATCATTGAAAGCCGGAATAATAATCGTGTATTTCATCGCATCATGTTTCATTAAGTTATAGTATATTTGTTTAACTTCTTTCATGGTTTTACCAACAGGACAATAGATACAAACGATGTTCTTACCCTTTTGATTAACGATCGTATCTAGAGCAATTTGGGTTTTACCTGTTTTCTTATCACCAATGATTAACTGACGTTGACCAAGACCAATGGGATACATTAAGTCAATTCCGGCGATACCGGTTTCTAGTTGTTCGTTAACTCCACTACGGTCCATAATAGAAATGTTATCTTCTTCGATAGGTACATCAATCAAAGATTCATAAGTTTTACCATTAAGAGGGTTCTGACCAAAGATATTAATCATTCTCCCAATGGCATCGCCACTATACTTACCCTTAAAAGTTTTATTAGTTCTTATGGCTTCATCACCTACTACTAAGGGACTATCTAAAGAAAGAATAGAAACCATACAAACATCAGATAATATTTTAGTAACATAACCAATACCTTTATTAGCTAAATTAACTTCTTCATAGAAAGTAACATTATCTAAACCAACTACTTCAACAACAAAGTCTTTAACTTTAGTAATCTTACCTACATCAAATTCATTCTTACCTTCTTTTATTTCATTAAGTACATCTAAAACGTCCATAATAACCTCTATTCTAAACTATAATCATACATTTTATTATGATAATATATCTTTATTCCTTTATAAATATCTTTATTATATATAGTCTTAATTCTATTATCGACCATATCATAACTTAAATCTTTATCGCCAACCATAATATAGATAGTTGGATCATTTTTCTTTATTTCTAAATCAAGTATCTCTAAGACATTCATTAATCTTACTTTAGCTTGATTACTATATTTCTTTCTTAAGATATTGCCTACATCTTGGGGCATATCTTTAAGTATATCATTAACACTTATCTCTTTTACTAGGGATGTATCACTTGTATGGGAAAGGGTTTCTTTAACAAATAATGGAACATTAACAGTAACGGGTTCAGGAAAAATAACAGCAAGTGATTCATATACAATAACAAATAATGGAACGTTTACAAAGACAGGTACA
>CALBBI010000027.1:0-17783 GCA_937926935.1 uncultured Bacillota bacterium | reverse complement strand
TATATCAATTATTTATTTTACTTATTCTAAGTTTAGTAGTACTAATGAAGCAACTGCTTATGAAACAACTGTTGAACCTTTTATTAAGAATGATGATTTTATTGCTAGTTATATTGATGGTGAATGGTCGAATGAAATTCCTGGTAAAAATGATGGTTATGTTGTTGATAAAATAGTTTGTGATAATGGAGCCACTGGTACTTGGAATAATGAAGAGTGGGGTATTAACATAAGGAATGCTACAAAGAAGATTAAGTGTAGTGTATTCTTCATTGTTAAGCCATTATCAGCAGCTGAGAAAATCACTACTTTAGCTACAACTGATACCACTAATTTTGCAACTGATGATCCAGATAATAATATAAGATATATTGGTGCAAACCCAAATAACTATGTCTATTTCAATTGTAGTGATTATAATAATCAAAGCGATAGTACATGTGAGAAATGGCGTATCATTGGTGTATTTAAAAATATGACTAAGGAAGATGGCTCTAAAGCAGACTTAGTCAAGATTATTAGAGATGATAGTTTGGGAGATATTGCTTGGGATAGTAACGATGTAAGTAATTGGTCAAAAGCAAGTTTACAAACAACATTAAATGGTGAATATTATAATGGAACATATAAAACAGGAGCATTAAAAAATGATACAACAAGAAATGCCATCGAAAGTGTAGTATGGAACTTAGGCGGAAGTAGTACAAAAAATCTCGTAACAGCTAGTATGTTTTATGGAGAAAGAGGTACAAGCGTGTATGAAGGCAATCCAACAACATGGACTGGAAAAATTGCACTTATGTATCCAAGTGATTATGGATATGCAACCTCGGGTGGAACAACAACCAATAGGGCAACATGTTTGTCAAAAGAACTTGTTAATTGGAATGGTTCAGATGTAAGCGATTGTAAGAATAGTGATTACCTATATAAATCGGGTTACAATCAGTGGACTTTAGCACCTTACTTGTCCTACTACTACACTGTCTTCGTTGTGTACCGTTCCGGCTTTGTCAACCACATCAATGCGAACTTAACTTTTGCGGTTCGTCCGGCTGCTTTTTTGAAATCTAATATCTTGTTATCAGGAGAAGGAGATGGTTCTTCAAATTCTCCGTATCAGCTAAAAGTAGGGTAGTCGCCTAAGCGTCGCTGCCTCGGCAGTGTGAGTCCGGCGCCGCCACCGGATTTATCAACAGGAAAAACTAAATATGATGATATAGAGAATGGTTAATTAGATACATGATAGATGTATGAAGAAACCATGAAGTGAGTGCAGATAAGAGTATGTCGGCTTTAGCCGACCCGCACTCACAACTTGAATACCATGTGCTCTTCGGACACAACAAATATTTACACATAAATAAGACAAGGACTAGAAAAGACTAGTCCTTTTTGATATAATTTAAAAAGATAGAGGATAAAGATATGAAGTATACTAAATCTAAACTTTTTAAATTTATATCGATAATATTAATTTTAGGCATTACTACTAATTATTTTTTCGGTGGGTTAGTTAGGGTAAGTGCAGCGACATACCGAGTTGCAACAGCTGACCTTTGGTTTAGAAGCAAACCAACAACCAAAAATAATGACGATGGTAGTAGCAATGCCATTGGAGAAATCTTAACCGGTTCCATAGTAGAGCTTTTAGAAGAAAAAGTAAACGGAAGTAACTGGGCTAGAATTAAATATAACGGGCAAGAAGGATATGTCTATGGAACCTATTTGGGAGACCCAGGAAATGATATCTATGATAGACCATGGAATACTCCTAAAAAAGCTATCGTAGGTGGTGCTAAATGGATAAGTTATGGTTATATATCAAGAGGGCAATTTACTTCATATCTAAAGAAATATAATGTTAACCCAAATGCCGATAGTGCATTATTTAACCATCAATATATGGCTAATATCCATGCCCCATCTAGTGAAGCCAAAACAAGCTATAATGCATACTCAAAAAATGGCTTACTAAACTTAGGGTTAGTATTTAATATACCAGTATATACTGGAATGGCTGACAAATATGACAGCCCAGCAGGAAATATTGATACAGTTCAAGTAATAGAGAGTGTTGAAGATGTAGAATTTGAAACCTTACTAGATAAAGAAGGATTTCCTGAAACCTATAAAAAAGCATTAAGATACTTACATAAAATACATTCTAACTGGACATTTCAAGCTATGCAAACGAACCTTGACTTTACCTATGTAGTTAATTGTGAAAAGGGAACTGGTGCTACACAATATAGTGCTTTGTACGAAAGAGATGAAAATGGTAGCCCAATAAAAGTTGAACCAGGATGGTATCAACCTAACTTTAGTGGAACAGCATATTATATGGACCCAAGAAACTTTCTAACAGAGAAATATATCTTACAATTTGAAGCTTTAAATTATAATGAATTATATACGGAGGATGCTGTTCAAACTATACTTAATAATACATTTATGGAAGGTAATTCTAATAAGGATAATCAAAGTTATAAATCGATATTCGTTGAAGCGGGAAAGACTGCTAATATATCACCAATATACTTAGCTAGTTTAGCAAAACAAGAGTCTGGTACTAAGGGGTCTATTGCTACTACGGGAGAGACTTTAGAATACGATGGAAAGACATATCAATCAGTATTTAACTTCTTTAATATAGGGGCTGTATCTAGTGCATCTAACCCCGTAAGAGAGGGAATTAAATATGCAACTGGGGGGTATTGTACTATTTGTGGTGATTACACACCACCAGTAAATCCTGATCCAACTCCGGATAACCCAACACCAGGGCCTGTGCCAGAGCCAAAAGTAAGCTATCAAACATCAATGAATAACTTGGGGGTTAAATTATTAAATAATTATGTTAGAGGGTTTAATGTAGGAACTTCAATAGATAGTTTAAAAAATAGTGATGTTTATGTAACTTATAGTGATACTGATATAATTAAGACAGGAACGGTACTAAACTTTGATGATGGTAGTTCTTATACAAGCGTATTACTAGGGGATTTATCTGGTGATGGTAAAATAAATTCAGCTGATATCTTAAAAATAAGATTACATTTACTTAATACTAATTTATTAAGTGGAGCTTATAAGGAAGCAGCTGATATTAATGGCGATGGTAAAATAAATTCAGCAGACTTATTATTAATAAGACAATATTTATTAGGGCAAACTAATATAAAACAAATATAAGGTAGGTAGTTATGAAAAGAATAAAATATATGGTATTTAGTTTTTTAATTAATATAGTAACATTAGGGGTAGTTTATGCTGCTCCTAGTTATTCATTTAATGTTTCAAATAGTCAAATAGAGAATGGTTCTAAAGTAACCGCATCAGTAACGGTTAAACAAACGGCCGCTTGGAATGTTAAAATTACATCTGCTGGTAATACTAGTGGTTGTTCTAACCAATGGGTTGGCGATAGTGGAACTGGCGCTAATGCGACTAAGACTTTTAGTGTAAGTTGTAGGGCAACTAGTACGGGGGTTATATCATTTACTTTGAGTGGTGATATTACTAGTAGTGATGGTACTAACTCTAATATTAGTGGTTCAAAGAGAGTTACAGTAGTAGAAAAAAGACCAGATTCAACAGTTAATACTTTAAAAAGTTTAAGTGTTTCAGGGTATGATTTAAGTCCCGAATTTAATGAAGATACATTAGAATATAGTGTAAGTGTACCACCAACAACGACCAAAGTTACTATCGATGCAACTAGAAAAGATAATGCTTCTAAAGTAGAGGGTACAGGAGAATTTGAAGTTAATGAAGGACAAAATAAATTTGAAATTAAAGTAACAGCCGAATCAGGGGCTTTAAGAACCTATGTAGTTACTGTTAATGTTGAAGATTCTAACCCAATATATGTCATGGTAGATAATTATGAATATTCAATATTAAAGACTAGTAGAAATTTAGAAATACCTTCATTATATACTGAAAGTACCATAAATATAGATGGTAATGAAGTACCTTGTTTTAAAAATGAGGCTTCTAATATTACTTTAGTAGCGTTAAAAAATAGTATGGGTGAGGTAGGATTCTTTATATATGATAATGGAGAGTATACTAAGTATATTGAACTTACTGGGGATAATTTAATAATTTATCCAAGTAATGAAGAAATAAATATTAAGAATTTTATAGCTAAGGATATAAAGATAAATGATATTGATGTTAAAGGGTATTATTATAAAGACTTAGATAATGGTTATTACTTAATTAGAGGAGTTAATTTAAGTGATGGTACTAGAGGGTATTATTTATATAATGAAGTAGAGAAGACTTTTCAAACTTTTGATATAGATTTAATAAATAAGATGAATGATGATAATAGTTTTTATATGTATGCTTTAATAGGGAGTGCTACTTTAATATTTTTATGTTTGATTATTATTATTGCGCAGTTAAATAGTAAGAAAAAGATTAGAAGGGTTATTGCATCTTTAGAAGAAAAGTTAAATAATAAAAATATTAAAGATAAGAAAGATAAAAGTAAGAGTAAAAATAAAGAAGATAAAAAATTTTTAAGAGACGAAGAGTTAGATAAGTTAATAGATGAAGCTCTAGATAAGAAAGATAATAATGAAGAAAAGATAGAAAGTAAAATAGAGGAGACTGGCGTATATAACATATTAGAAGATGATTAAGGGTTTATATGAAAAATAAGAAAAAGTTATTGATTGTTATTGGGTGTATTGTTTTAGGTATTATTGGGATTGTTGTTGGAATATTGGTATTTAAAAATAAGCTTAATAAACCTAGGGAAGATGAAATATATCAAGAAAATAAAAGAAATTATATTGATACGGTTGGCGCTATTAAGCATTATGGATTTGATGATGTTATTAGTTGTGGTAAGGGTAAGTATTATATTACTTTAAATGATAATAGTTATAAATTATATGATAATGATTTTAATGATTTAGGAAACTTTGATAAAGAGTTATATGGTATTTATACTAGGTGTGATGCTTATGGAGATTATATTTATCTTGGTAATCATCTTTATAGTGTAGAAAGTAGTAAGTATATAGATACTGATATTGATAAAGATAAGATTACTTATTTAAGAAACTTAGATACAGGTAAGTATAATGCAGTTGTATCGGGTAATAAGATTAAAATTTATGATAGTAGTTTAGAAGAGATAACAACACTTACTAAAGAATTTAAGAATACCGCAGTTATTAAGAATAATAAGATATTTAGTGAAGACGGAGTATATGATTTAAATACAGGAGAAAAGATTTTAGAGTATCAAGATTATTATGTGAATGGGGAATTTTATTATATTTATGATAATGATACTTACGAGGTTTATAACAATAAATATATTGGTAGTTTTAAAGAGCTTAATAAAGAAAACGATATTATGGTGTTTAGTAATGAAGATACAAAGTATTATGTTAATGATGATGGCACTGAGTATCGAAGTTTAGATATTCCTAAAATAAATGAATACTATTACTTAAAGAAAGATGATTGTAGTAAGGGTTATAAAGTATACTATAAGAAAGATGTTATTAATGATAAGTGTGGTTCTTATAATATTGATTATATAGATAAAGGATATTACATTGATAAAGAAAGTAATGAAATATTTTATACTAATGATGATGTTAAAAGATTAACAGGTAATAGATTATTTGTGGCAAATGATGACTTAGTTGATGTTATTGTTACTGAAGATGAGGGCAAGAAAAAATACTTTGATGTTGATAAACAAGAAGAGATAACAGTATGTGGGGATAATGAGTTAGTTTATTATAAACCAGATAGTGATAATGTAATATGTCAGGTTAAGGGGGAGAATTCAAATACCTATGAACTTAAAGATAAGAATGGTGAGGTAGTTGGAGAATATCCTATAATAGATTGTTATAGTGATAATACTTGTATGGTTAAGGATTATCGTAATTATGGTGTAATTAATAATAAACATGAATTTATCTTACCTTTTGAAAAGAAAACTATTATTAGAAATGATAATGGGTACTATGTATATGGTAAATACGGAAATTATATTGTAAAAATAGGTACTAATCAAGATAGTTATGAAGATAGTAGTGATATTGATAAGTTTAATAAGAGTGTAGATATTGCTAAGGTTATAAAAGATTATGGGTTAGACAATATTAAGAATAAGATAGAAAGTAATAAAGACTTATTTAATATGTATGCTTATTATATTTTACATAATAGTGAGATAGATGGATATCAAAAGTATTTCTTGAATTTATTTAGTATTTATGCTGATTATAAAGATAATATTAATGAAGATAAGCTTGTTGCTATGGCTAAGGGAACAAGGATAAATAAGGTTAATAGGGATATTGGGCCAATTGGAGAAGCGGGGAACGCTAGTGAATGGAGTGTTAATTTTTATGGCCAGTATTATAAAGATGAACATATTATATATCATGAACTAACACATTTAGTTGATTTTACTTATGATAAAGAGTTAGAAAAAGGCGTTGTTTGTGAAGATGGTAGTTTTTATAAATGGTTAACTGATGTGAGTGATAGTAGTAAGTGCATTAGTCTTAATTCAATGACATTTATAACGGAAGGTGGCGCGGAGATATTTTCATCAAAGTACTTTGGTAATGGAATTCCTTCAACGTATGATTCATATACTACAACGTATAATATTTTATATAGGTTATTTGGTGAAGATATAATAAATAAGATATATTTAGCTGATAAGCCAGCCTATGCTTTGTATGATTTATTGGTTAATAAGAATGGAATGAGTACTAAAGATTTTATAAAGTTTTATAATACTTTAGATAATGTTAAGGGATTTGATTATAAGGATAGGCAGAGTGTTAGAAAGGCTTTAGAAAATTTAGTTAGTCTAGTTAAAAAGGATTATAAGAATGATTTATACTTAGTGCATTTATTAAATCGGATTTATGGTGAATATGGCTCTGGTGTGTTAGACGATGTGTATAAAGATAAGATAAATGCTTTAGTAGATGATGATTTAGAAGGCAATATTATATGGCATACTTATTATTTTACTTATGAAAATAGTAAGACTTATTTTAATGTTTATGCTTATAAGAATAATAAGACGTATATCTTAAAGCTAGAATATGATGTTAATACGAATGATTTAAGTAATTTAACGGTGACAGTTAAAGATTAGGAAGAGATTATCTCTTCTTTTTTTCGAGATTTTAAGGTATAATGAGATTAATGAAAGTTGGTGCTTATATGAGTTTTATGATAAATGGCCATAATGTTTTTGTGATTGTCTTAGTTACTTTTTTAACAAGTTTATTATTGATACCAATAATTAAGAAAGTATCTATCCATGTTAATGCGATGGATTATCCTAATTCACCTAGGAAAATTCATAAGAAACCAATGCCTAGGTTAGGTGGGGTGG
Source organism: uncultured Bacillota bacterium (assembly GCA_937926935.1). Taxonomy (GTDB): domain Bacteria; phylum Bacillota_I; class Bacilli_A; order RF39; family UBA660; genus CAG-605. Next base: position 10,381 of record CALBBI010000027.1, on the reverse strand, counting down.
CCATATTTTTATCGTTTATGTTAGGGTATATGTTATTTGCTAAGTCTAGTACGATGATGTTATCGATATTAATGGGGAGTTTCTTACTTATTTTGGTGGGATTTATTGATTCTATTAATCCGGTTAAGGCGAGGTATCAACTTATTACGCATATAATTGCAGCATCGACAGTGGTTATATATGGCGGGTTGGTGTTAAATGATGTATCTTTTTTAGGTATTAATTTAACTTTTAGCTATCCATTTAATTATATTGTAACGATTATCTTTATTGTGGCGTTTATTAATATGCTTAATTTGATAGATGGGTTAGATGGGCTTGCAGCAGGTATTTCTTCAATATATTTTTTAACGATTGCTATTATTGCGCTTATTTTAAATCAAATGGGTGGTTTAGATGTAACTTTAGCGTTTATTATGCTAGGGTCGACTTTAGGGTTCTTAGTTTATAATTTTCCTCCGGCATCGATATTTTTAGGTAATTGCGGTAGTGATTTTTTAGGATTTTTAATTGGAATAATTGCTCTTTTAGGGTTTAAAGCAACAACTTTAACAAGTATCATTATTCCAATATGTATTATGGCGATTCCTATTTTTGATACGGCGTTTGCTATATTAAGAAGGTTACTAAATGGCGAGGGAATATTTACTCCAGATAAGGAACATTTTCATCATCAGTTATTAAAAATGAAGTTTTCACCTCGAACCTCAATATTAATTATTTATTTTATTACCGCAATGTTTAGTTTAGTTTCGATATTCTTTGTTTTAGGAGACCAGAAACAAGCAATTGCAATTTATGTTATATTAATGATTTTCTTATTATTTATTGTTTTGAAGACTGATATTTTATTTCAACATAAGAAAAAGGATAAAAAGAAAGATTAAATTTTGACTACACAGATGTAGTCTTTTTTTTATTGGGTGTTTTGTTTATTTTATGTCAAATTTATGTAAAATTTGATATTTTTTGCCATTTTTTTGAAAAAGTTTGCCCGAAAAAAAAGAAAAACGACACTTGACCGGTAATAAATATTATTAGAGGGAGAGAAATTTTTCCTCTTAGAAGGGAGGTGGGAAAATGGCAAAAAATTTATTAGAATGCAACATGGAAGGGAGAAGAAAATATGCAAAAGATAATCAAAAAAGGGACAACCAAAGTCACATCAAGTAGTTTGATTGAAATAAAAAAAGCTAACCCTGATTTTCAAATTCCTATGATTAATGACCGACCATTTAAAACGGTATGTAAAAAATACCAAGGTTTCATTAATAAAATAATCGTTGAATTATTAGGAATTGACCCTAGAGATATTGAGAAAGCTTATTTTGTTGATACAGAACTTCCACTTGACCAGCATGATAATAAGAAAATGATTGTTGATTTATTATTACATGTGGCGGATGATTCATTAATAAACATTGAAGCATATACTAATTTAACCGCCGGCAACATTTTAAAAAATAATCAGTATGTTTACCGCATTATTTTGAAAGAACAAGATATGGGTGAAGGGTACAAAAATCTTAATTTGGTACAATTAATATTTGTTAAAAATAGAATAAAACTATTTAAAGATAAGTTGGTGAGTGTGTTTACCACGAGAGAAGAAGAAACCAATGAAATCTTGCCTTACACGCCAAAAATGATTTATGTATCTCTTGCAAATCTTGAAGAAATTGACTATAATGAAGATGGTGAATGGGTATACAAAGCACTTAAGATGCTAACAAGTGATAGTATCGAAGAGTCTAAGCAGTTAGCAGGCGATGACCCAATACTTAGTAAGGTGGCTGAATTTATGAAAAATTATTCAAATCAATACAGTAACTTAATGTATGTTAATGAACAAGAAGAACAAGAAAAAGTTTATAATACTGATATGGCTTTAGCTGCCGAGACTGGTGAGAATAAAGGACGTCTTGAAGGTCGCATTGAAGGCCATCTTGAAGGACGACTTGAAGAAAAGCAAACTATTGTTAAAAATTCTTTAAAGAATAATCTTGATATTGAAACGATAGCTAAGATTACTAATTTATCTATAGAAGAGATTCAAAAAATTAAGGATAGTTTAGAAAAATAACAACAAAGATTCTACTTGAAAAGGTAGGATTTTTTAATTGCCATAATAATTGCTACTAAGTACTGAACTACAATATGTTTATTATATGTCGAAAATATGTAAAAAATGCTATCAGAAAATCAAAAGTTTGCAAAATAAATAACAAGATATATACTTTATGGTATTATGTACGTAAGAAAGAAGGATTAATATGAAAGAAAATAACCAATATACCCAAAAAGACAATCACAATACTAGTAGAAAGATATTAAACAACATTTGCAAAAATTATGAAGATTTTACAAGACGTATTATTATTGAACTTCTTGATATTGACTCAAGTTGTATTGAAAGCACATGATTCTTTATATATTAACGTTGGCGGGCGTGGTGATGCCAGCTCAACTGAGAAGTGCCTTGGTGGATATAATGGTGGTGGTATCTCTTATAGTCAAGTAAATTATTCAAATAAAAGATATTTTGCTAGTGGTGGTGGCGCTACACATATTGCAACAAAATCAGGGCTATTAAACAGCTTAGAAAATTATAGAAATAATATTTTAATAGTTTCTGGAGGCGGTTCCGGCTATATAGGAAACTCACTATTAACTAATAAAGCAATGTACTGCTATAACTGCGAAGAATCTAATGAAGAAAGTACTAAAACAATATCTACAACATGTGCTGAAGAAACGCCTACAGTTAATTGCACCAAAAAAGGCAATGGCTACGCTAGAATAACATATATCGGTTCCTAAGTATAAAAAATAAACCTTTAAAGAAATTGACTAAACATAAAGCCAATGATATAATTTATCTAGAAAATAAGGGAGGACGATTATATGGAAACAGTACTTGCTGCAACAGCTATTTGTATTGGAATAATGATAGGACTAGCATTCCTAGGTCTAGGAATAGGAGTAGGAATACTAGGTGGAAGAGTAGCGGAAGCTGTTGGTAGAAACCCAGAAACTAAAAATGATGTAGTACATTCAGTAATGACAATCTTAATAATAACTTCAATCTTTATACTATTACTATTTGCCTTTTGCTTTTTACTATTATTCTTTAACCCGTTAACAGCGTAATTAATAAACTTAAACTTAGCACTTTTTGCTAGGTTTTTCTTATGCTTTTCCATAGACAAAACCACCAAGATATTATATAATTAAACATAGAATAGGATTGGTTCTTTATGAAAAATAGTATCAGGATTTTAATACTAGTAGTATGTGCCACATTACTAGTATCAATTTTTGCTTTCTTTAGTATCAAAGTAAATAATCAAAAATATGTTGCCTTTAAAGATGCGGGATATATTATAAGTACAAACTACGAGACTAATAACACTGAAGGTAATAACCAAGATATCACTAGTACCAAATATTATTTTAATAATGATACTAAATATCATAAGACTTATAATAATGAGTATACATTCACTAATACTTCTAACGAAGAAGTTAACGTTGAAGAAAGTAACTTTATTCATTATAACGATGGTTCCATTGGGGCATTTAAAACTTCATCCTTACTTGATTTAACTCATTTAAACGATGAAATTATTAAATACTATAACTTACCAGTTAAAAATGTTCTAACTAAAAGTGGCAGTGGTTACTTAGCTAAAAATATCTCTGGTAATATTGAATTTAATAACTTCTTACTAAAAATTGATGATAATAAATTCATGCTAGTCGCTCCTACAATCAGTGTTCATGTCAAAAATGATACCAGAACCATAAGTGATAGCTACCTAGAAATTCAATACTTTGATGGTAATATCGTCAGACTAGAAAACAATGGTGTTAAACTTCAAAGTGTTGCTGAAGATTTCTACTTAGAAATAAATGATGTCATAATTAATCTATCTAATAAAAATATTTACTTAAATAAAGATAAAAAACTTAGCCTTAATGATATAACGATAAACTCTAACGATAACATTGACTTAAGCGATATCGATGACGATTCTAAATTCATGACTGAAGATGAAAAGAAACAACAAGAAGAAGCAGAAAAACAAAAACAACAAGAAGAATTAGAAAAAGCTAAAAAAGAATTACAAGAAGCCCAAGATAAAATTCAAGAAAGTATTAAGAGTAACTTTAGTAATGAAAATCCAATCTCAGGTATTACTGATGGTATCGTAAGACCATCTTCTCCTGATAATAGTGAAGAAATAATTGATAATACTAACAGCCATGACCCGGTATTCACCATAACTAACTTCAAAGTTACGGCTAATGGTGTTCTAGCTGATATAAAATACGAAGATAAATCTAATGTCTTAGTTGGAAGTCCAACCATAAGCTTAATTGATGCTGGTAATAATAGACTAGTTGATACCATGCATCTAAATACCGGTGTTACAACCATAAGCTATTCTAACGAATCACTAACGCAAAATACTAACTATGTTTTAGTTGTCAACGCTAACTACATGAAAAATGCTGATACTGTCAATAAAGACTTTATTCAAAAATCCTTTGTTACTTCATCAATTGGTATTTCTATTAAAAAAGATTACTTTGGAACCAAATCCTTAAACTTTATTATTAAAAAAGATAAAACTAGTGATGTTAAAAGTCTAAATGCTAAACTATATAAAGGCCAAGAACTAATTGCTACATATCCGGTAAATATCAGCACTACTGATACTGCTAGTGTTAATTTTACTGATTTAGATAGTAATACTACTTATCGTTTAGAACTAAGTGATTTCATCTATAACAACTTAGTAATTACTGATAACTTTAATATAACAGAAGAATATAAAACTTTAAAAGTTAGTCCAAGTATTGGTGGTACAAGTTTTACTATTGACAAAGTAAACTCTAAATTCATTTTAGAAACTAATAATATATCTGACCGTGATAATGGCATTATATCTTTACGTTATGAAGTATATGATATGCGTAGCATAACTGGTGATAATACTCCTGAACCTGTTAAAGTAGTCGAAACTCCTAACCTTGGTAGTGTTGATATCAAAGTTGATGATGTAACTATCATGCGTGGTGTTCCATACGTCTTCAAAGTTATCGCCACATTTAATGACAATGAAAAAACTGTTGAATATGAACGTGGCTATACCGAAGAAGCCATGCAGTTAGATGGTAAAATTCACCCAAGCGTTAACTTTGAAGCTAGTGAAGTAACTTTCGAACGTATCAATGGCGTTATTAAAATCGTTGATTTATATGGAACTGTTGATTACAGCAAACCATTCAAAGTTATTTATACCGATTCTCATGGTATTACTAAGAACTTAACTTATAACCAAGCTGGTTTAAATATCCCTCTAGATATTAATGGCCTTCGTGCTAACCATGAAACATATACCTTTAATGTTTATGGCACTGTTGATTTAAGTGATGGTTATGGTGCTGCTCAACAGTTAATCGGTTCATTTACAGTTAACACAGCTAATATAAAAAGCTTTACTCTAAGAAGCAAAGTTGATAATACTTCCTTAGTCAAAGCATTCTCCATAAATGCTCAGCTAACTTCAACTAACGGCGAAGATAACGTCTTAGAAGCCAATACCTTATCTAACTTAACGTTTGCCCTATATGCTGGAACTAGTACAGCTGGTCAAAAACTAAGTGAAGTATCCTACGTTGACTATGATTTAGACCCATATCAAAGTAACCTAAGAGAAACATACTATGATAATGCATTTGAAATAAATCCAGAGTTATTTAACTTAACTAGTAAAGCCGTTCAAGCTTACGATACAGTTACTATCGAAGTTAAAAACGCTAATGACTATACTGAATGGCCAAATACTTCTGAAATAGTAAATAACGTTATTACTGTTAAAGTAAAAGACCCAATCGAAGATCCAGAAGACAACCCTAAAATAACTTTAGACTATCTAAGAAATAAAGATGCTGATGGTACTCACTATGATAGCAACTTAGATGCTGATACCGTAGTAGGGCTTATTGCTCATTCAACTTATCCTAATTCTAGTAAGTATGCTAAATACGTAAACTATTACCTATACGATGTTAATGATAATCAAACCCCTGTAGCGCAAGTCCTAAATATTCCTGTTAACGATGATGGTACAATACCTAGTTATACATTCTACTTAGATAAAGGAACTAGTATAGCTACTAAAGATACTACTCCAAGAAGGGGACATACTTACTATGCAACTTATATTATTCATGTTGATGTTGATGGTGATGGAATAGTAGATGATAATATTCAAATTCCAACTTCCGGTATTGCCGCATCCACTAATCTTGATGTATCAAAACAAGCTCCAATCTTCTATACTTATCCAAGTACTATTAACGATAACAAACTAATATGGGCTTATAAATATACTGATATTGATAATGCCTTAGTAAATAAAAAAATATATTATCGTTTAAATGATATTGATATGAGTAACCATGATATTAGTGAGAATACTAACTTCCAAACTATAAGCTTAGATAAAACGGATGGGGGAGTAGTAAACTTATATGCTACCATAAGAACATTAAAAGAAATGAATGACAGTGTTTATAATGTTGTTAATCAAACTGTTGAAAGCTTAACTGCTGTGCCAACTATTAAATATGTCTTAACTCCTGAAACTAACCGTTTACTAGTAACTATCAGTGATTACGACCCAAGTAGTATTTTCTTTAAAAAAGTAGTTAAGATAATGCTGACATTTACGGCCGATAACCAAGTGCGTAATATTGACAATGTAATCTTTGATGAACAAGGTAACTACGTAGTTGACCTAACCGAGTTAGAAGACTTCATGAATAAAAATGTCGAAGTTAACTTATATGCTTATTATGATTCTAACGTTATTGGTTTTGATACTAGTACTAAAGCTGAAGGAATATATACTTCTAACTTTGCCTTAAAACAAGCTATCGAAGGTGCTAGTACTGGCGAATACTACGTTGTAAAAGCTAACTCTCTATCTAACAGCCCTAACGCCCTAAACTCCATCTTTACATTCTCTCTAAATAAGAATGCTAACAGTAATGGTACTTATAACTTTAAACTTACCAGTGCTTCCAATAGTGCTTTAAATAATGACTATTACTTAAACTTAGATAATGGTGGTTTTAAATTTAGTGAAAACAACGAAAACTTACATTTCTATCCAAGTAGGATTGCTTATACTAAACTAAGTAGTGATAATAATACTTTCTCATTTACTCAATTAGTACCAGGTGTAAGCTTAATGAAAGATGGTAAATATACTATTGATGCTGGTATCGATAGTGCTGATGTTACAATAAACCTAAGTACTAAGAGTAATGCTATCGTTGATAATAAAATCTATATCGAAGTTTATGATACAGATGAAAACATGATTGAATCTAATTCAACTTTAAAATACACCAAAGAATTTACTATTGATGACTTAAAAAATCCTATTACCTTAGACGAGTTAGAACCAAATTCTTATTATTACTTCAAGATTAAAGCCGTTATTAATGGTATGGGTAGTGATAAACGTACTTTATATGACTTAGATTCTAAAAATGATATTATTTCTTATCCAATATCTACCTTAAGTAACTTAACATTAGAAAATCAAAGTATTAGTTATTCAGCCCAATCTTATACTGATAAAAGTTTAATTTATCGTTATACTCTAGGAGTTACTAAGAATATTGATCATATTTCTTATAAGATGTATACAGCTTCCACTGATGCTTCAGGTAATGATGTCTATACACCCCTTGATACAAACTTAGAAATAGCTGACTCAGTTCGTATTGAAAAAGATATGAGCGTTACCATTAATATCCCTCCAAGTAGTAACTTCCAAACTGGTCGTCGTTATGTAGTTGGTCTAACTGCCTACCTAAAGAAATCTAATGGTACCGTAACCGAATTAAATACCACATATTCTACCGTATATCGTTTTGCTCAGTTAACTGCACCTTACTTCTATATTAAAGCAACTCGTGATACCCAAGGTCAAAGCTTAACTTTTAGAGTTAGTCCAAGTGATACTCAATATTCAATGATTAACTCTCAGTACATGGTTAACTTCTATGATAAAGAGGGTAATCGTATTGCTACTGAATACTCTGGTGTTTATACTGGTACTAAAGACTTCAAACTAACTAATATCGACTTAAGCAAATCAACAACTATGGTAATTAGTTATAAAGCTAATATTGCTAATACTAGTGATACTGATTCTATCGAAGTAAGTACTCGTTCATATACCGTTAATGGTCTAAATAGTGATGGTATCGATGTTGGTGAAGTATACGCTTCAACTAACCTAAACGATAAATCAAAAGTTAACTTAACATTCTCTAATGCTATCAAGATTCAAGAAGTTACTGCAATTCGTTATTCAATCATCAAAGATGGTGTAACCGTAAGTTCTACTCAAACTCCTGAAGCCTTCACTCCTCAAGTTGGTTCTTGTGGTACCACTTCATGTTTCTTATATACCTTAAAGAGTATCATTTCTGATACCGGAATCTATTATATTCAAATTCAATTCTTAAATAAAGATGGTAAAACTGTTGATGAACGTATCGTCTCTTATGTTTACACCATATAGAAAGGATAGTCTAATGCCAAAACAAAAGAACTCTCTACAATTTATTATTATTACGGTTATTACTTTTGTAATTCTAATTATGTTTATTCTAGCTATTAGATATTTTGTAAGTATTGACTCTAAAACGTATTCTATTGATGAGAATAGTTATACTTATGATACCCAAAATAACTTTGTCGAAATAAGTAGCCAAGCCCAGTTAAAAATGGGCTTTGATGGGGATTATAAATTAGTATTAACTAACAATCTAATGCAAGAAACCTATAACCTAGGTACCCATGCCGTTATTAATAACAGCAGTTCTAGTGATTTATCCTTATATGGAACATATTACGAGGTCCTAAGTGACGGTAGTGTCAAAAGAATAAGTAAAGAAAACAAAATCAGTAAGATAAATGGTGCTAAGTTCTATAAAATAAGCGAACGTAAATACTTAATTATTGATAAAAAAATATCTAGTAGTGATTCTAGTATTAATACTAAGGACTACTTAATAGTAGAAATTGATAAAAATGGTAACAGTACTCTTTATAATGATTATATCAACGTTAAAGAGATAAACCCTTTAGTAATCAATACTTCTAGTTATGACTTTGATATTGCTAACGAAAAACTAGGTATTAACGATAATGTAATTAACTTAAAAAAAATAATTGGTAGTTCTAATATGTATGAAGCTCCTAAAGATAAGGAAGAAACTCCGGATGGTATAAGTGATGAATTAATTAACTCTACAACTGATTACCTAAAGAAACAAACCGAGAACCTTCGTAAACAAGTCGAAGCCCAAAATGACTATTACAATCAATACTTTAAGACGGTTGTTAATACGTTTAATAACTTAAATAGTAGCTTACAAGATACTAATAAGAAACAATATGATATTCAAGTTGACCAAAATACGATGAAAGGTAATATTAAAAATTACACTCTTCTAAAATGGTTATCCATTGGGGTTCTAGAACCCGGTGTTTCAACAATCAAAGTAAATTACAACGTCTTTGACCCTAATAATGAATTTGAAACTGTCTACCTAGATGTCTCTGGTGGTAATATCGTTAATAAAAATCGTATCTATCTTAATAAAGAACAAAATAATACCACGATAAGAGATTTAATGTCTAATACTAGCTATACTTTAACTCTTGGTTATACTACGACAATTAATGATACTAAGAGTGAAATCGTTGAAGATGTCATAACCCTAAAAACTCTCGAACCAAGTTATGACCTAAAGATTACCAAAGTGACTTCTAAAGGTATTTATTACTATTTTAAGATGGATAAAGAATTAAGGTTTGACTCGGCTATCTTAAATTTATATAGTGACTCTAATAACTTAGTAACCATCAATGTTGATATAAATAATGCTCTAGATGGTTATGAATCATTTATACCAGTTACTAATCTTGGTTATAAAGTTGAATTAAAATTAGAACAAGTTTACTATAATGGCAGTGCTGTTGATTTAGATGTTTATGCTAAATTCTTAAATGCCGATGATTAGGTGATATTATGAATGATCGAACAATAATTTTTCTCGCTTTCGTTATTATAATTATCTTAATAGTCATAGTGTATAACTTACTAAAAAGAATAGTTAATGAAATAAATACCCAAGCTAAAAGCATTTACTTACATAATATTAGTAATTATGAAACTTTAAATACTAAGGATACTTCTAGTAATATAGCCCAAGTATCTAAAGAGTTTTATCCTAATATTAATCCTAACCAAAAAGATATCATCGTTAGTAAAGATATCGCCTA
>CALBBI010000026.1:0-1889 GCA_937926935.1 uncultured Bacillota bacterium | reverse complement strand
TTTATCAACACCCCTAAGTCCAACGACATTCTAAGCAAATATTTTATTAACTACCAAGAAATTGTTCCTATCAAATAACTACCAGGGACAATTTTTTCTTTAGCTAAAACTCAAAAACACACCACGAAATATAGAAAAAGCTACTCAAATATGCTATTATAAAACCAAGAAACCAAGAAGTTTCATAAAATAATACTATAGAAAGTGTGAAAAAATGAAAATATACAATTCATTAACTGATAAATTAGAAGAATTCAAGCCAATTACACCAGGAGTTATTACTATGTATGTCTGTGGCCCAACTGTTTATAACTACGTTCACATTGGTAACATGCGTCCTGCAATAACCTTCGATATGGTCAAAAATTATTTTAAATACTTAGGTTACGACGTTAAGTATGCCTCTAACTTCACTGACATTAACCCTAAAATTATTGCTGCTGCTAAAACCCTAGGCCTAACCGAAAGAGAAGTTGCTAATAAATTTATTGAAGCTTACCTAAATGATTTAAATAACTTTCAATGTAGTGAGATTACGTATCGTCCAACTGTCCTTGAAAATCTTGATAACATATATACTTTCATTAATAAACTTATAGAAAAAGGATATGCCTATGAAGTATCAGGCGATGTTTACTTTCGAGTAAGCAAAATTAAAGACTACGGAATTTTATCTAATAACACCCTAGAAGATTTAGAATCAGGGTCTCGCGTTGAAATTGACGAAAAAAAAGAAGACCCTCTAGACTTTGCTTTATGGCGTAAAACTACTGAAGGCGAACAATTTAAATCTCCATGGGGTATGGGTATTCCTGGCTGGCACACTGAATGTGTTGTTATGATAAATGCTTTATTTGGTGAAAAAATCGATATTCACGGTGGTGGCGTAGACTTAAAATTTCCTCATCACGAAAATGAAATTGCCCAAAGTATGGCTCTAAATAACAATCACCTAGCTAACTTTTGGATGCATAATGGCCACATCAACGTTGATGGCATTAAAATGAGTAAATCCCTAGGAAACTTTATCCTTGCTAAAGACTTTATCCAAAATCACTCTGCTAACAGTATAAAATTAGCAATGTTCAAAACTCACTATCGCTTGCCATTTAATATTAAAGAAGAACTTCTAGAAGAAACTAAAACTTTAGACGAAAAGATCCAAGGTGCTTTAAAACAAGCTAATTTAAAAATTCAACTAGCTAATTTAAAATCAGGTCAAATAACAAAAGATGCCAAAATAAATGAAATTATGGATGAAGATTTTAATACTCCAAATTTAATAACTTACCTAATTGATTTAATCAAACAACTAAATAGCGCCATGCGTGCTAATTTGCCATTTATTGAAACCTATGATAAAATAATACTAATTGTAAATATTTTAGGACTTCACTATGATTTACAAGAATTAAGTGTGGAAGATAAAGATTTATATAATAATTGGAATGAAGCTAAGAAAAATAAAAACTATGAATTAGCTGATAAGTTGCGTGAACAATTAATCAATAAAAATATTATTTAGGAGGAATTATGGATTTAATATTAGCAATTATAGTTATTTTAATACCTTTGATAGCGCAAATTGGGGTATCAAGTAATTATCAAAAATATAAAAGAGTAAAAAATACTAAAGAATTGACAGGGTACGACGTTGCTCGTAAAATTCTTGACGAAAACGGGTTAGGAGACATTTATATCGTTGAAACAAGAGGTGAATTAACCGACCATTATGACCCAACTAAAAGAGTTGTTCGTCTCTCAAGCGACATCTATCATGGAAAAACCATTGCCGCTATGTCTGTTGCAGCTCATGAATGTGGTCATGCTGTACAAGATAAAGAAGGCTATACCTTTATGCGCATAAGAAGTGCAATATTTCCTATAGT
>CALBBI010000025.1:0-1116 GCA_937926935.1 uncultured Bacillota bacterium | reverse complement strand
TACACAAATCACTAACTTAGTATATCATACTTCTTGGTTTTTGGTACTTTTTCTTTATAGAACACAGCAAAATTTTAATTTTATTTCTTAATTGTTAGCCTCCTTCATAGAAAGCACATCAAAAAAGAGCACTTAATGTGCCAAATTACATAAACTTAATTTTAGTACTATGTCTATTACCTGATAACATACCATTAGCAAAGTAATTATTATATTTTTTAGTAAATAAAGTACAATGTCTTATATCTTCATTTATTTCTTCATGTTTTACTAATTCAATAGTTTCTCCATTTATATTATATCCATGGTCTCCTACCATCCATTCGTCCATATAAGTATAGTCATGTTTTTCTATATTATAAAATCTATGTCTATGTACTGTTTCTATTATTGTACCATCACTAAAGTACCATTTATCATATTTATTATGATGTTTATTTTCTAAGTAGTCGATATATGTTACTTCGTCTATTTCTAGTTCTCCAGTATATGGATTTACACATATTACTTTATCTCCTACTTTTAAGTCTTTTAATTTCTTTTTCTTTCTTTTTTTATCTTCTTCGTCGTAGACTTCTATTTCTGTTTCTGGAGAAAGACAGGTAACGTTAAATATGCAAGCTCTAGCACCAGTTGCAGGGTAATCATTGTTGTCGTCCATTAATTTTTTTATACTTCCAAAAGTATCACTGCTAACTATAAAAGCTCTTAAAGAATAGTAAGCATCGCATCCAGCCCAAATTGCAAACCGATTATCCTGTGATATGTTCCTTCTAAGATCGCCAGTTGAAGGCTTAATACTAAAAGTTGTAGAATTTTTCTCTGCAAATTCAGCAATAGTAGTTGTTTCTATATACGTATAATCAGTACCAGCAAAATTCAAAGTAACCATAACTGGTTCCCTAAAATAAATTGCGCATTTAATCTTCTTTGTAGCATTTCTTACATTTATGCCCCATTCTTCATTATCCCAAGTACCTACCGCGTCATTATCACATATCACTTTATCAACGATGTATCCGTCGTCTTTACTTGGAATACTATCACTCCACTCACCATCTATATAACTAGCAATAAAATAATCATTCTTAATGAATGGCTCAACAGTTGTTTCAT
>CALBBI010000024.1:0-1543 GCA_937926935.1 uncultured Bacillota bacterium | reverse complement strand
AAAAACATAGCGCCTTTTGAAACCCTAATGCCAACTAAAGAACCAACAGAAGAATACAAAAAAGAAATACAAGGTTATATTGACTTATATAATGAAATCTACACTGACTCAAAACCAAGTATCAGCGCTGATTATGGTTATAGTCAACTATTAGATATCGTATTTAGCCATGAAGACGAGCTATCTAAAGAAGACAATGAAATAAAAAAATATATTGAATCTAAAATTGGTGCAACATCCACTGATATTAATGGATTTTCAACAGAAAAACAAAATGATTATACGAGAAAAATCATTTACGTAGCAGCAGGTATGTTGGATGCTAAAGACGGTAAAAACTATGCTGAAACATATAAAGATTTTGCATACTACAATAATGATTATAAATATAGTAAAGAAGAACAAAGTAAGGTAGCGGCTTTATACGAAACATTAAATGAAAGAAAAGTACTAATAAAAGATGGTATGAGTGAAAACTATGTATCAAGCATAATTTTAGCAGGTGTAGCTACCGGCGAAACCCACAAATTTATTGATAATAAAATTTATCAACATATTATTGAAACTCCTTTATTTAAGTTAGAAGAAGAAAAAAATCCTGAAAACATTGCCATCAAAAACACCATAATTGCTAAATATCCTGAACCAAAAGATGAATCTAAATATGCTGCTTACGCTAAGAAAGTCTTAAAAACAATGGATTACAGTGATGAAGAAATTATCAAAGACGAAGAAGATATTACTTCTAAAATGGTAAACCAAGATTATATTAAACTTGAAGAACTAGTTCAAAATACGGATGTTCAAAGGTTTGAGAATGATCAAAATATTGAAAGATGTAACCAATCTATTGCCTTATTAAATAGAGTAATTAATGAAAAGTACGTTCTAACAGATGAAGAAAAAATATCATTAAACATCGAACCAGCAACAGAAATTACAGAAGAACTTGCTAGACAAAAACTAACTGATTTAGAAAAGGAGTTAGCAGAATTAAAAGAATTACAAACAAGTTATAATAAAAAATATAATACATATAATACAGCAAAAATTGATATAAGCAATAATTATAGTGATATTCTTAATGTTGATTATTCTAAATCTATTTCAGGAAGATTAGGCGAATTAAGAGCTAAAACAGCCAGCAAATTTAAAGATAGTGCTGGTTCTGTAAAAGAAAACGCTTACTATGCTCTAGAAAACTTAAAATTAAAAGGCGTAAAAGCGAAAGAAAAAGCTACATCTACAATTGAAAAAGGTAAAGAAGTAGCTAAAAAAGGCGCTAAAATAATCAAAAAAGGTGCTTTCAAAGTAAAAGACTGGGTTGACAAACACGTAGTTAAAAAAGTTCAAAAAATCGTTCGCAATGTAACACCTGATAAAATTGCCGCCTTAGTAATCGGTGGAGCAATAGGTATATCTGTATCTCTTGCTTTTGGACACGTAGGAGTCATGGTCATGGACCTTGGAATCGTTCTAGCTAAAAGCAAAATAAAAAATCAAATAATTGCTAACCAAGAATTAGAAATCAAAAGATTAAAAG
>CALBBI010000023.1:0-10779 GCA_937926935.1 uncultured Bacillota bacterium | reverse complement strand
TCCGGCGTTACGCGTACGTCGTCAATGTGGGCAGTCTGCGAACGTGAGTAGAGGAAGCAGTCGCGAGCCACGCCTGAGAGACGCCAGAAGTCCTGGTCCTCCGAGTACGATCCGTCGCACCAGCGGAATGTCTGGAAAGCGAAGAGGTTGTCGCCCTTCTTGAGGTATGGAGTGATGTCAAATTCGGCTGCCGACTTCGAGTCCTCTGCATAACCTACGAACTTGCCGTTCACCCAAAGATAGATGTTGGATGTTACGCTTCCGAAATGTGCAATCACCTGACGACCGTCCCAAGAGTCGGGAATGTTGATGGTGCGGCGGTATGATCCCACGTGGTTGTCCTTCACGGGCACTTCAGGCGGATTGTCCTTGAAGTGTCCGCGCCATGCGAATCCGATGTTAACGTACTCGGGGTCACCATAACCGTTGACTTCCCATATTCCGGGCACCTTCATCGTCTTCCACGATGAGTCGTTGTAGTCTTCCTTGAAGACTGACTTGTATTTTACCATACATTCGTCAGTCCCTAAATCGGTTTTATTTTCCAAGTTCATATTTTTATCTAATCCAAATAAATTTTTGTATGTTTTATTTATTTCGCTATGGTTGGTATTATGAACTTCTATTGCGGCTGCATAAGAATCGCCAAACTCGCTTTCCAAGTATTTTTCCATATTTGCATACTTTTAAATATCTTCTTATAATTTTTCGCTTAACTTAAAATATTTAAGTTCTGTTTCATATCCTGATTCTCTGTTCCAAACCACACTTTTTTGTGTTTTAAGATATGCCGAAGTATCTTTAAAGTTTGTACTTAAAGTATCAAAAATAACTTTAGCATTATCAAAGAATTCATTTTTATTTGAATTAATATAATTCAAAATCATTATAATTTTATTTTTATTTTTATAAATTTTCTTTAATTATCTGTATTAACTCATCTTCTGTATAATTTATATATTCAACTTCAAGTTCAACATTAAATGCTGATTTATAAAAATCAAAATTTGATTTTACTGAATTGATATACTCTTTTTCGAATAAATTCATAACCAATGATTTATAGCAATATTCACAGCACATATCTTTAACAACATATTTTAATTTTTTAGTTTTATTTTTGAATGCTTTATTAAATTCTAATATTGTTGGATATTTATTTTGTTGAAATAAATCTATATATTTCATAATAATTAAATGTGAAATATTATCGTCGCATTCTATACTAACTTCAGTTTTAAAGTCTTTCTTTTTAAGTTTTACACTATTAATTCCATTTTATCGCCTCTACTTATAACAATATCATTAGTACCCCTCACATTTTAAAGATTTACCATTTGTATACAGAAAAAAGAACCATTATTTACGGTTCTTAATTACTTCAGCTTGAACTTTTTCATTACGATTACATTTTACTTCAAACTTATTTTTACAATTTGGACATATAACATTGTGTTTACCTTTTTGTAAAGGAAGTTTTAAAATTTGCTTACACTTAGGACATCTTTTATAAAGGCTAGTATTATAATTTTTAATTATATCTTTGTATAATTTAAATTTCTTTATTGGCTTATTTACGATATTTAAATAGCATTTATTTTCTTTGGATCTTTTAGTTTTATTAGTAGATAGAGTACGAAAGATTATTAGAAAGATAAATAATACTATGGATAAGCTTAGATAAATATTGTTAATAAAAATGTCAAATATTAGTAAAATGATTAAAATAATAAAGTTAAGAGTTGTTAGTTCATCTAGGCCATTTTTATTTGGCATCATACTATTAAATAGGCTTTTAAAAGTCATTTAGGCACCTATTTAGATAAGTATTCACAAATAAGATTACTTATTTCAGTTGGATTTTCAATACTTAAACCTTCAATTAATCTTGCTTGAGCATATAATACTTTAGTCATATTTTTTAGTTCTTCTTTGTCGGTATTATATAGATTTTCTAATTTTTTAGCAATTGGGTGATTTTCATTTATTTCTAGGACTTTACTTGCTTTAACGTCATTATCAAATGGCATGGCATTCATAGCTTTTTCCATTTCGACAGATATTTCACCATCACTGCTTAAGCATACTGGGTGATTTTTTAATTTATTAGTAAATCTTATTGATTTAACTTCACTAACGGCTTCAGCCATTGTTTTAAACATGTCTTTAGCTTCGTCGTTTTTCTTAGCTAGTTCTTCTTTTTCTTCTTTAGTATCTAAGTCAATAGAATCGTTGCAGACATTTTTGAATTCGAAGTCTTTATATTTTCTTAAGGTCATAATAGTAAATTCGTCAACGTATTCGGTGCAATATAAAATTTCATATCCTTTATCTTTAACAGCTTCAACTTGTGGTAATAGATCTATTTTTGCTACAGATTCACCACAAGCATAGTAAATTTCTTTTTGTCCTTCTTTCATGTCTTTTACATATTCAGCAAGAGTCTTATATGAACCATCTTTAGAAGACGCAAACATAATTAAATCTTCTAGTTTGTCTTTATCCATACCAAAGTTGTTGTAAACACCATATTTTAATTGCATACCAAATTCCTTATAGAATTTATTGTAGGCTTCTCTATCATTATTTAAAAGACGTTCTAATTCAGCTTTAATCTTAGATTCAATTGACTTAGCAATAGTTTTAAGGATACGATTTTGTTGTAGGGTTTCACGAGAGATATTTAAAGATAAGTCTGGTGAATCAACAACGCCTTTAACAAAGCTATAATAGTCTGGTAGAAGGTCAGCACATTTTTCCATAATTAGTACTCCATTAGAGTATAGTTGAAGACCTTTTTCGTATTGTTTAGTATAGAAATCATATGGAGCATGAGAAGGAATATAGATTAGAGATGTGTATTCAATAGTTCCTTCGGCTTTGGTATGAATTTTAGTTATTGGAGTTTCATAATCATTAAATTTATCCTTATAGAAGGTTTCATACTCTTCGTCAGTTATTTTGTTTTTGTCTCTTTTCCAAAGAGGAATTAGCGAGTTAATAGTTTCGATTTCTTTAACGGTTTCGTATTCGTCTTTATCGTCTTTGTTTTTCTTTTCTTTAAGATGTTGATGTTCAACTTCCATTTGAATTGGATAAGTTATATAGTCACTATATTTACGAATTAGGGTTTCTAGTTCGTAGGTTTCAAGGTACTTAGAATATTTTTCGTCTTCAGTATCATCTTTTAAGTATAGAATAACATCAGTACCATAAGATTCTTTAGAAGTTGGCTCTATTGTGTAACCATCAATACCAGTTGAAGTCCAGATATTAGCTTCTTCGCTACCATATTTTTTAGATATAACTTCTACTTTGTCAGAAACCATGAAGGCTGAGTAGAATCCAACACCAAATTGTCCGATTATATCGATATCTTTCTTCTTGGCATTTTCTTGTTTGAAGTCTAGGGAACCACTCTTGGCGATAGTACCTAAGTTAGTTTCTAGTTCTTCTTTAGTCATACCAATACCATTATCACTGATAGTTAAAGTTTTAGTTTCTTTGTTAGGTGTAATGGTAATGCATAGTTTTTTCTTATCAATTTTAATATCTTTGTCAGTTAAGGACATGTAATGTAGTTTATCAATGGCATCACTGGCATTAGAGACAATTTCTCTTAAAAATATTTCTTTGTTTGTATAAATAGAATTAATCATTAAATCCATTAGTTTTTTGGATTCGGCTTTGAATTCTTTCTTTTTCATTTTTATCACGCTTTCTAGCACTTGTTGATCACAATTGCTAAGTAAATAATAGTACACTTTTTAGCACTTGTCAACATGTTCTGCTAAATTTTAGGATTTAAAAAAGAGAAAGCTCTCTTTATTTTAATAAATCATTAATTTTTATCGTTTCGCCGCTGAAAGTTTTGGCATAAATATCATATAATTTTGTACCATCGACAGCATCACCTTGAAGATTACTTTGAACAGAATATATTTCAGTAACTTCTTTTAATGTTGGCAAGCTTATTATTTTAACTTCTTCACCACAGTCTAAACTATCAATAGATAAAGCAAAAATGTTTCCTGATGTAGTAACATAAACAACCCAAGAATCACCATCGCATATGTCAGCGCCTTTTGTAACCTGTTTGGCATAAGCAACCTTTGTATCTACACTGCTGCTACCATTTTTTAGGAATGGAGCCTTATAAGTTAACGTTCCCGTTTTAGATAGGCTAATTTTAATACTACTATCGTAGTTTTCCCATAAAGTTTCGTCTTTAGCGTTAGACATTAAGTCATTTAAATAATCTTGATAAGTTTTAGCAAATGGTTCTTCGCTAGTATTTTCTTTTAAGTTTTCACTTGTTGTAGACTTTATCTTTTCTTCTAACTCATTAATTTTAGTAGATAAGTCTTTATTTTTTTGATTTAAATTATCATAGATAAAATATCCTCCTACTAAACACACTATTAGTGCTATGGTTAAAAGTGTAATTATAATTTTTTCTTTCTTCATACTATACCCTTTCTATTATAATAATAATATCACTAGTACCCCTCCATTTTCAAAATTTTCCATATGTGAACGCGCATTTAGGCTTATTGATTATGAAAATTATTTTAAAGTACATACAATAGAATAAGATTAAGAAATGAGGAAAATTTATGGATAGTTCATTTATGACATCGATACTTGGTGGATGTGATATACTTTTTAAGATGTTGTTACTTTTTATTGGAATAGATTATATTACGGGAGTACTTGGAGCAATATATAAAGGTAAACTTAGTAGTAATGTTAGCGCTAAAGGTATTATTAAAAAAATTGGGTATATTTTACTCGTCGTTGTAGCAGGGGCTTTGGATGTTTTAATAAGTAGTGATGGTTATATAAGGCATGGAATAACTTTAATGTTTATTGCAAATGAAGGAATATCGATATTAGAAAATTGGGCAAAGATGGGAATTAAAATACCTGAGTTTTTAAAAGAAAGATTTGGCGATTTAAAGAATAATGAAGATATTAATGTTACTAAGACTATGGAAGATAAGAAAGATAGTAAAAAAGATATAAATTAAAAAATACCTCCTAGGAGATAATTAATTCTTTCTAAATAATTTGAAGGACTTTTTGGTACTTTTGCTCTTTTTATAGTCGTCTAAGAATTCTTTTAAAGGTTTATTTTGTTTAAATGATAATATGAAAGAATATTTTTCTTGACGACGTTTTTGCTGTTCTTGAATATAAACGCGAAGTTCTTCAAGTTTAACATCAAGTTCATTTTCTTTAGCATATTTCTTAATCTTTTTAAGTAGGTTAGTTGAGTAGACATAGTCAATTACTATGACACCGAAGAAAACTCCTAAGACGAATGAGAAAGCGAGGTTGTTGGAAAACCATTTTAAGAGATTTAAGATAGGACTAGCTAAGAAGAAATAGTAGATTGCAGCAATAGCAGTCCAAATTGCAGAAAATAAAGGACAAATTATTCCCTTATAGTTACCCCACTCGTTGGAATAGTCCCAAAGTTTAACGCCTTTCCCGTCAACAAATGATAAGCCCCCGATAAATTCTATTAGAGTCATGGTAGCGCCCATTAGTAAAATTACGATAATAGGATGCACTGTCATATTTCTAAAAAGTAAATATATTAATGTAAGTGCTGTTAGTCCAAAACCATAAATGGGAAGATATGGCCCTACTAGGAATCCGGGGTTGACCCAGTGACCAGATACGGCACGGCGGAAGAAAAATTCCATTATCCATCCTGCTGTACAGCCGATGTAAAAAATAAATAAAAATGTTAAAAACCAATTCATATTCTCACCAACTATAGTTTATCATAAAATTCTTTCATATTTGCATACTTTTAAAAAATAGACAACATTTTGACGATTTATGTATCTATTTTATAATTCATATTTATTATTTTGTATAATTAAAATTTATGAACACCCTTTTATAAAGATAAAACTTTGATTACCTAAATTTTAGTATAGTGGCATATACTTATTTAGGTGATTTTTTATGTTAGTTAATTATTCTTCAAAGGAGTTAGATTTGTTAGCCAGGATAATGCGGGCTGAGGCATTGGCAGAGGGTAATCTTGGAATGTTAATGGTTGGAAATGTGGTTGTTAACCGGGTTATTGCTAATTGTTTGACTTTTAAAAATATTAGAAGTGTTAATGATGCGATTTATCAAGCTAATCAGTTTAGTGGAATTAATTCTAGTTTGTTTCAAAGTACTTCGACTACTAAAGAAAAGGATTTAGCAAAAAGAGTTTTAAGGGGCGAGTATTTTTATCCAGCAACTGATGCGTTATGGTTTTATGCGCCAAAAACTGGCGAAAATTGTAAAGATTTATGGTACGGTCAAAGGAATGCTGGAAGGTATAAAAATCATTGTTTTTATAAGCCGGATCCTGGGGTTTGTAAGGAACTATATTAGTTTTTTAAATTAATAATTTTTGGCCAACGGATAAAGTACTTGTTGATAGATTGTTTTTAGCAATTAGGTCGCTGACGGTTGTGTTGTTAGCTCGTGCAATTGAATATAAGGTATCACCAGATTTTACGGTGTAGATGTTTTGGGATGTAGTGGCGCTGGAAACTGGTACTTTTAGTTTTTGACCAATGGATAGATTTGACGACTTTAAATTGTTAATGGTCATGAGGTTACTTACGGTCGTGTTATATTGTTTGGCAATTTTATATAGGCTGTCGCCTTTTTTTACGGTGTATGTTGTAATGTCAGTTGATGGGGATGGGGCTTTATCAATTAGCAGGCTTTGGCCAATGGTTAGGGTGTCGGAAGTAAGATTGTTGAGACTTTTTAGTTCATTTACTGTTAGACCATTTTTAGAAGCGATAGAATATAAGGTGTCGCCTTTTTTTACGGTGTAGTAAGTACCTGATGATGGGGAGGCTGATTCGGAAATTTTTAGTTTTTGGCCGATACTTAGCATGTTGCCTGATAGATTGTTGATAGATTTTAAGTTATCCACAGTCGTACCAAATTTTTTTGCAATGCTCCATAGGGAGTCACCTTTTTCAACTGTGTAGTATTCGTCGGTTGGCGTATAGTAGGGAACGCCAATGTACTCGGTTACGGCTTTGACTACAGCTTCGGCATAGTCTTGCCAATTGTCTTTTAATTGATTTACATCATCAGCTGTACTATCAAGAAAGCCATATTCTACTAGGAGTGCTTCAGTATTAGGAGTATTTCTTATTATATAGTAATAGTCTTTGGACGAATCACTGGGTAGTCTTCTTTGATAATATTTCCTGACGTTTTGACCAGTGTTCTCAATTTCTTGAGCTATTTTTTTGGCTAAAGTATCTTTGCTGCGAAGGCCGTAGACGATTTCAAAACCGTCGCCACCGCCAGCATTAATATGGTTAGCAAGAACTATTACGTCATTACCATTGCCATAGAAACTTAATACTTTATCAACTCTATCGGTCGGATTAAGGGTAATATCGCTATCTCTAGTTAAAGATGCTGGTATACCTAATTCGTCAAAACGATCTTTCATGTATTTAGAAATTTTTAAAGTCAAATCTTTTTCAATGATGCCGTTCCCACTAGCGCCTTGGTCTTCGCCACCATGGCCAGCATCAACAACGATTTTTTTCATGATTATCACCTAAAATATTGTATGTGAGCTTTGAAAATTGGTGATTGTTTAAGATACCTCAAAATATTGATAGTAATCATTTTCTTTTTTTATAATTTGTTATATTGAGTTTTGCAGTAAAAATGAGCAATCCCAGTTAATATAAGGGTTTGCTCATTCCTTAGTTGTTGTGTTTCAAAATTTTTTACAAATATTTTCTTTGTAAAACATACATCTATTTTTTTATTATCCAAGAAGATTTTGTTAATGATCCTTCATTTTCTTTTTTGTTTTCATGCTTTAATCGTGAAACAATATATCTAACTCTATTATTATTATTTTTTTCACTCATATTTGTTGGTAGTTTTGGTTGATATCTTTAAATTCGTCTAAAATACGATTTCACAGTTCCTTTAAATCGGTCTGGTTATTAAAATCTATGTTTTCCATAAGGGACTCTTTTTTTACCATATATTACCATAATATCAACTTAAACTGAAGTTTATTTTAAATAATATATAAATTTCAAAGAACATTTTAGCATATTAAAAGCCATGTTATTCTTTAGCATGGCATAGCTTTTTTTAATCTAAACAATTATTTAATTTATCATAATTTCTTCCTAGTACTAGAATAGACTACTTAATTCAAGCTTTTCTTAATATATTCGCTTAAATTTTTATCTACACAATAGATATAGCATCCTTTCATTCCTCTAGTCATTAAAGTTCTGTAAGTATTTTTAATAATTTCATCGGCAATTTTGTATGCAATATCTTGGCCTTGTTCTTTGGTAATTTCCTTTATCCCTCTTAGTGAATAATCGCTTTTGGCTCTTTTCGTGTAATCAGTAATTATATGATTATTTTCATAACACATATCAGGGCCGATTATAACACCAATGTAGTCAAATTCTAAGCCTTGAACTGTATGAATGCAACCTGCTTCGTGGACAGAGTTTGACCCAATAGCAAAATATTCACCACCTTCAAGATTCCAACTAATTTCAAAGTTTTTTTCCGGCATTTTAATTTCATGGTAGTTAGGATCTTTTCGGCTGTCACCGGATGGCCATTCCCAACAATATCCTGCTACTATTCGAGATTTATTATTGATTTTATTTTTAGTTTCAATTAATTTTCTTAGTTCATTTGGATCATCTAAAACTCTGAAATCATAATTAAAGCCTTTAAAATCAAAATTTGCAGTATCGTTTATTTCTAAAGTTCTATCAAGCCATGATAAGTAACCATTTGAGCCATTACATCTAAATTGACTTTTTAATTCGTAAGTAGAAATGTTAGCATCCATTTCATTAGCAAATTGTCTTATTAAGTCTTCACGACCAATATCTTTTAAAGTTACTCTTTGGTTTTCATCAATAAGGAAAATAGAAAATTTAGATGAATTTATTATTTCTTTAATTTGATTTTCACCTTTGTTGGAGTATCTTCCTGATTTTTCGTTTAAACGATGAGCTTCATCTGCTATTATACAGTCAAATTTATCTTTTTCAGTGTTAATAAAGTTTCCTGAACTTTGAAAAAGATTATTAATGTAAGTTTTAGTGAATTTTCCTTTTAGTTTATAGGAATAAACATTTCTTGGAGCTGAGTTTTTAGTTACATAAAAACAAGATAGATTTCTAGTATTTAAGGCAATAAGAAGGTTAATTGCTAAGACAGATTTTCCGGTTCCAGGGCCACCTTTTATAATCATTACACTCTTTTTATTTGAAGAGATTGTGTTTATAGCAGTTCTAATGGCATATTCATAAATGATTTTTTGATCGTCAATCATATTAAATTCTTTATTACCTTTAAGCATTTGTGCTAAAGAATCTTGAAGCATTTTAGAAGGTTTAATATCACTAGTGGCAATTTCATGGAGAATAGTAGCATCATCACCTTGAGTAATACTTGATTTAATAAAGTCTCTAAATTTTATGACGTCATTATGCCCAAATAAGGGAGCTTCTGAAGTGTATTTTTTATAATGTTCAGATATTAAAGTATCATCTTCTTCAAAGTAGTAGTTATGAAGATAGGCACAGGGAATTATCTTAATGTTTTTTTGCTGAACTATTTCATTGTAGTCTTCTAATAATAATTTGTAGGTTAATGCTTGATAAGATGGATGGTTAACTTCTCTTAGACCTTTACCAGTATATGTATTAACTTTGTAAATTCCATCCATTAATGGTACTTCAGTGGCTTTTTCCCATTGTTTTAGTTCTACAATTATTATATTAGATGTCTCATTATTATAACCGGATATCATAAAGTCGGCGCGACAATTTGTTGGTGAAAGGTTATATTCTATGGCAATACCGGCGTTATCAGGTATTTTGTTGTCACTTAAGACACCTCTCATATAGGGCATAGAGTTTTTCCAAGAGGTATATTCGGAAATTGATGGTTTTCTTTTTAAAACTTCAATATATTTATTTCTAATTTTATCTGCTATTATTCCTAGATCTACATCATCAATAAAGCTTAATTTGGTTGCTTCGTATACTAACATTTTCTTCTCCTATATTATAATTTGGTGTATTTGGTACTTTTACCCTTTGCTTTTTCAATAGGGTATTTTTGGGCGCTGATTTTCATTTTATCTAAAACGATTTGTTTTGGATCAACTCCTATTTGATGGCATAGTAGGATGCAATAATTCATTACATCGGCTATTTCATATTTTAATTCGTCTTTATCATAATTATTATTCCATTGAAAACATTCAAGTAATTCTCCAGCTTCGATGGAAATTGATTTAGCAAGATTTTCTGGAGTATTGAATTGAAGCCAATCTCTTTCTTCAGCAAATTGGACTATTTTTTGTTCTAGTTCTTTCAAAATGATCACCTCGTAAATTTCTGGGAATATTATAGCACAATATAGAAAAAAATAGTTGTAACTTTAATACTTATAGAAAATTTTTAATTGTATCTGCGTTTAGATGGTGCTCAGGATCCTTCTTTACAATTGTTAATTATCTAACTCTTGTCTATTTTCTATAAATATGGTACTATTATTTTGAGGTTACAGGACCCTGTAGTTACAGGACCCTGTATATTTTTAGTAATATATGACCTTGATGAGAATAACTGCCATTTTCGCCTTGTTACAGGACCCTGTATATTTTTAGTAATATATGACTAATTAAGACGTTCAAAGATGCTGAGCAAGTTACAGGACCCTGTATATTAG
>CALBBI010000022.1:0-9891 GCA_937926935.1 uncultured Bacillota bacterium | reverse complement strand
ATCATTAGTATTCTTAGATAGTGAATATAATTTTAATATTAATACTAATAGTGGTATGGCTACGCAAAAGGTAAGCGTTAAGATAGATAGAGAAAAGCCTACTGCTAATGCTAGTATTGCTAGTGAATGGACTAATGGTAATAAGAAAGTAACTTTAAGTGGTTCGGATGGTAGTGGCTCAGGAATTAAAGGATTCTACTTAGGACGTAGTGAGGCTACACCAACAGCTGAAATGTTTAATAGAGATTATGAAAATAGTGATAATAATGATTATTTAACTGCTAATTTAGATGTTGGAACATATTATTTATATTCTTTAGATAAGGCAGGTAATATATCTGATGCTTATAAGTTTGAAGTAAGTGGTATTGATAAAACGGGCCCGGTATGTAAGTATTCTAATGAAAATACGACCTGGACTAATCAAAATTTAACCTTAACTTATGGTTGTAATAATGATACTGGTACGGGTTGTAAGACTACTGATATGACGAAGATTATTGATTATACGGCTAAGACAGTTAATATTAATTGGACTATTGAAGACAATATTGGTAATAAGACAGAGTGCAGTCAGTCAGTTAATACATTTGTAGATAAGACACCTCCAACTTGTGCATCTAGTGGTGGGTCTGATACTTGGACAAATGGTTCTCGTACTTTAACAGGTACTTGTAGTGATCCAGATTCTGGATGTGTTAGCAATGTAAGTAAAGATTATACTACGCAAACTGAGGTTTATAATCAATCTCCGGGTACAGTATATGATAAAGCCGGAAACTCAACAGTTTGTCCAGCAGATCAAACAGTTAAAATAGATAAGACTGCACCAAGTTGTTCTTCTAGTGGTGGATCTGATTCTTGGACAAATAGTTCTCGTACTTTAGTAGGTACTTGTAGTGATACTGGTGGTTCAGGATGTGCAGGTAATGCTTCATGGACAGTTAGTTATGAAACCAATGTAACAAATCAATCTCCTGGTAAAGTAAAAGATAATGCAGGTAATGAGACACAATGTCCAGCAAATCAAACAATAAGAGTTGATAAAACAGCACCAACTTATGATATTAGTGTTTCTGGTACAGCATATAATGGTGGATACCAGAATAGTTATACAATAAAGGTAACATGTAAAGATTCAGCTAGTGGTATTGCTAGTGGTAGTGTAACAGAAACTAAGAGTAGTAAGGGCTGGAATAATACAGCTGGTACATGTAAGGATAATGCTGGTAATACAGCAAGTTATTCAAGAGGTTATACAGTTTATAAATGGGAAGTATGTAGTACATATCAATGTAACCCACATAGTTGCAATTGCCATCAAGGCTCATGTAATAGTTGGACTCAAGGTGGATATTGGGATTGGTGTAGTGGCCCAGAAGGCATAAATCCTGCTACTGGTTGTGCTTGCTGTACAAACTGTGGTTGGTCTGGATGTGGTGTTTATGATGGTAAAGGCTGTGGTGGATGGCATGAAACGGGCAGTGTTTGTAATGGTTACAATACTGAGTGCAGTACATGTTATGATACATGTGAAAGCTGGTGCTGGAGGTAACCATGAAGAAAAAAATAGGAATAATCGTAGGTGTTGTTGTAGGAATATTAGTAGTTGCTGCAGCAACATTTGCTATCATTAAACTTAAAAATAATACACCTAGTCCTAGCCCAACTCCTGATACTAATGGGGAGACTTTAAAAGATGAAGAAACAATAAGAAAAGAACAACAAGAAAAATTAAATAATGCCTTTGAAAAAGCTAAATATGAAGTTAATGCTGAACTTGAAAAAGTATTAGTTGGCTATACTAAATCAGAGTTAAAAGAAACTGATCCTTGGCAAGAAACTTTAAAGTATCATCCAGAAGGAATTAATACTTCAATTAGTTTAAAAGACTTTAAAGATAAAGGCTATGATGTTTCAATGTTCCATACTGAAACTGTTGAGTGTGATGAAGTAAAGACTTATGGTAATTTAAATGTTACAGTTGGTAAGACAGAGTATAGTGCTAATCTTTATTGTACTTACAGCTTTAAGAGTAATGAAAATTTTGAAATTATAAAGTAAAAAAAGATAACGTTTAAGTAGTCTCATACAAAAGCGTTATCTTTTTATTTTTGATATCAATAAAACCCTCATTTTGTAAATTTTTTAATTCTCTAGACATAGCGCTCCTATCAACGGCTAGGTATTCTGCTAACTCACTATAAGTAGTGGGAATATAAATATGACGAGAGTTATTTTTCAACGAAGTTATTTTAAAGTATTCTAAGAGTTTATTACGAATAGATTTTTGCGTTAATATAGCGATACGTTCATTTTTTTCACTAATTTTGTTAGTAACTATAACTAAGAGATTAGTAAGAAATTTTTGGTAACTATGGTTACCTTTTTCTAAGAAGTTTAAGATATTATTATAATCAATTAAGATAATTTTACTATCTAAGATAGTTTCAATATCGTAATCGGGAGAGTTTAGAGAAGAGATAGTGGTACCAAATACTTGCATGGGTTCAAGGGTCTCTATGATACTGCGATGCCCTTCATAATCCCTTTTAATAACCTCTAAATAACCCTCTAAGACAATACCTACAAAGTTATCGTTCATTAAGTAAGATAAGGAAACACCTTTTTTACATGTAAAGGTATCAGCACGGAGTAATTTCAATAATTTCTCTAAGTTTTGGTTAGAGATGTTTGCAAATAAATTATTCACCTTTACATCACCTCAAAAAAATTATAGCAAAAGTTTTGAAATGTTGCAATTGCAACAAAATAAAAAAGATTAATATGCTAAACTGAGTTTGTTAAGTAAGAAAGTAGGTTAGTTTATGAAAGTTATAAAAAGAGACGGACATATGGTAGACTATTGTCCAGAAAAGATTGAAAAAGCTATAATGAAAGCTAATAGGGAAGTAGAAGATGAAGATCAAGTATCTCCTACCCAAATTAAAAATATAATTAAATATATTGAAAGACTAGGAAAGAAGAGAATCTTAGTTGAGGATATTCAAGATATTATTGAAGTTAAGTTAATGAGTATTGGTAAGTATGAACTTGCTAAGAAGTATATTACTTATCGTTATACTAGGGAATTAGTTAGAAAGAGTAATACTACGGATTTAGCTATTAAAGAGCTTATTGATGGGGAATCAGAGTATTGGAATACAGAAAATTCTAATAAGAATGCTAAAGTAGTTACTACGCAAAGAGATTATTTAGCAGGTATTACTTCAACAGATATTACAAGACGTTTCTTATTACCAGAAGATATTGTTCAAGCTCATGATGATGGGATAATTCATTTTCATGATGCTGATTACTTTGCTCAAAATGCTTTACATAATTGTGATTTGATTGACTTAGAAGATATGTTACAAAATGGTACAAGTATTAATGGTGTATTAATTGAAAAACCACATAGATTTTTAACAGCTATGACTATTGCTACGCAGATAATTACAGCGGTTAATTCAAGTCAATATGGGGGATGTACAGTAACATTAACTCATTTAGCACCATTTATTAGGTTGAGTAAGGAATACTATGAGAAGAAATATAAAGCTCGTAAGTTAACAAAAGCTCAAATAGAAAAGTTTGTTAAAGAAGATTTAGCTAAAGAGATTACGGATGGTGTTCAAACTTTCCAATATCAAATTAATTCGATGACAACTACTAATGGGCAAGCGCCATTCTTAAGCGTTTGTATGTACTTAGGGGAAACAGATGAATATAAAGAAGAACTTGCAATGTTAATTGAAGAAGTTTTAAAACAACGTATTCAAGGTATGAAAAATGAGAAAGGTGTTTATATTACCCCAGCATTTCCTAAACTTCTATATGTTTTAGAAGAAGATAATATTAGGGAAGATGGTAAGTATTATTATTTAACTAAGTTAGCAGCAGAATGTACAGCAAAACGTATGGTTCCAGATTATATTAGTGAAAAGATAATGAAACAAAATAAGGTTGATAAGAATGGTAATGGGCAATGTTATCCTTGTATGGGATGTCGTTCATTCTTAACTCCATATGTTGATGATAATGGTAAACCTAAGTATTATGGTAGATTTAACCAAGGAGTTGTAACTATTAACTTAGTAGATGTTGCTTTAAGTAGTGATAAAGATATGGAAGATTTTTGGAAGATATTTGATGAGAGATTAGAACTATGTCATAGAGCGTTACAAATAAGACATAAGAGACTTTCTAAAGTAACTAGTGATGTAGCACCTATTTTATGGCAACATGGCGCTTTAGCAAGACTCAAGAAGGGTGAATCTATTCATGAATTATTACACCATGGGTATTCAACAATATCACTAGGGTATGCCGGATTATATGAATGTGTTAAATATATGACTGGTAAATCACATACTGATAATGGGGAAGCTAAAGAATTTGCGTTAAAAGTAATGCAACGTTTAAATGATAAATGTAAGGAATGGAAAGAAGCTGAAGATATTGATTATTCAGTATATGGTACTCCTATTGAGTCAACTACATATAAATTTGCTAAGTGTTTAAAAGAAAGATTTGGGGTAATTAAGGGAATAACTGATAGAGATTATATTACTAACTCATATCATGTACCAGTATTTGAAGAGATTGATGCATTTACGAAGTTAAAATTAGAAAGTGAATTCCAAAAATTAAGCCCTGGAGGCGCTATTAGTTATATTGAAACTCCTAATTTAACAAATAACTTAGATGTTGTTTTACAAGTAATTAAATTTATTTATGATAATATTATGTATGCGGAGTTAAATACGAAGAGTGATTATTGTCATGAATGTGGATATACAGGAGAAATACTAATTGATGATAATTTAGAATGGTATTGTCCTAATTGTGGGAATAGAGATCATGATAAGTTAAATGTTGCTCGTCGTACTTGTGGGTATATTGGAACTAATTTCTGGAATAAAGGAAGAACTCAAGAGATTAAAGAAAGAGTTATTCATATAGATAATAAAGATGCTGAGGAATAGTTATGAGATATAATAAGATTAGAAAGATGGATATTTCTAATGGTCCTGGTATAAGGGTGTCTATATTTATGCAAGGATGTAGTTTTCATTGTAAAGATTGTTTTAATAGTGAGACTTGGGATTTTAAGGCTGGCAAAGAGTTTAATGATGAGATTATTAATAAAGTATTAGATTTAGCTAGTCTTCCTCATATTGTGGGGTTATCTATTTTAGGGGGAGAACCAATGCATCCTAATAATAGAGAAGGTACTATAAAGCTTGCTAAGGCATTTAAGAAAAGATATCCTAATAAAGATATTTGGGTATGGAGTGGGTATCTTTTTGATGAATTAAAGGATATAGAAGGTTTATCGTATATTGATACTTTAGTTGATGGAAGATTTGTAATTGAACAAGCTAATCCAACTTTAAAGTTTAGAGGGTCAAGTAATCAAAGAGTTATTGATGTTAAAAAGAGTTTAAAAGCAGGAAATGTAGTATTAAGGAGTGAATTTATATGAGATTAAGAGGATTTGAAATAGCTAAAGGTTATGAAGATAAAGATATTCATATGCCAGTTAGAAAGACTAAGAATTCAGCAGGATATGATGTAGAGGCTGCTAGTGATGTTATCATTGAACCATACAAACATGGAATGAAGCCAACATTAATTCCTACAGGGTTAAAGGCTTATTGTCAAGATGATGAGTATTATATTCTAGTTAATAGAAGTAGTGGGCCTAAAAAAGGGTTTGTTATGGCTAATTCAATTGGGATAATTGATGCTGATTATTATGGTAATGAGAGTAATGATGGTCATTTCTATTTTCAATATTGGAATTTTGGGGATAAGGCTTTAGAGATTAAAAAAGGTGATGTTATTGGTCAAGTTATATTTCAAAAGTATTTAACTGTTGATGATGATAATGCAACTGGTATGAGAACTGGTGGTTTTGGTTCAACTAATAAATAGTCATAGTAATATGGCTTTTTTCTTGACTTGAAAAAGCCTAGTGATTTATAATAATTCAGACAAATGAGGAATGAAAATGAAGAAAAAAGAGCAAAAACCAATAGAACTTAGTAGTTACGATATATCTTTATCTGAGTTAAAAAATTTAACTAACTATGATGAAAACGATAAGAATATTAAGCAAGGCTTAAAACAAATAAAAAAATTTTATAGCTTATTATACCAACATAAACCAACTGATAATATAAGCAAGCTATTATATGCAAATCTTATACATAACAGATATGAATATTATGAACTTAAATATAATAAAAAAGAGAACATATTAGCTACACTTTGGCTGCTTTACACACTTATGGCATCAGCAGCATTTATTGTTGGAGTGGCTTCTGGAAGTACTGAGGTAATACTTTTTGGAACTAATTTATTTTTGGGCGGATTTATAATGCTTAAGTATATTTGTAGTTGGTTTGAAAACTGTTACGGAAGACTTTTAACGTATTACTCAGATGACGTTTCAAATGACGAAGATTATGTTGAAAGCATTGCTAGATTGATGGTTAAAGCAATCAAAAAAGATAGTCCCACGGTAATAAATACTTTAGGGGTACTATCAAGTATGGGAATTGATTATATAGAAAGATGTAATGGTAATGAATTACCAACTCCAGAAGAAATAAGAAGGCTTGTAGAATTAGATAAGAAAATTGAAAATGGAGAAGAAATTGAATATCAAAAAGTACAAGAAGTTAAAAGTGAAGCAAGCAATATTAATCAATTTTTAGTAGATGTAAAAAGTGATATAAATAAAGTTAATGCAATAAAATATGACGGCTATGAGGAAGATTTGAAAGAACTTTATGATATTGCTAAATCTTTTATTGAAGAGACGGCTCCTAAAGTTAATGGTACAAAGGTCAGTTTAGAGAAAAGTAAGATACCAGAATTATATAGAAAGCTAGTTACATTAGAGCAAAACATAGATGTTAAAATTAATAGAAAAAATTATATTGATGAGAATATGAGTTTTATAACAGAAGATTTAGCAACACAGTTAAGTGTAGATAAGTTAGAACAAACCCAAGAATTAAAATTAACATTAAAAAAATAGTCATAACGATATGGCTTTTTTTAAACTTTTAGAAAGTTTTTCTTTAAATACAATAGAAAATATGATAGAATGATTAATAGAAAAGAGTAGAGAGGGTAATTATGAATTATGAAAAAATAGGCAGTAATATTAAAACTGCGATGTTAAATAAAAATGTTACGAATGAAAAATTAGCTAAGAAAATGGATATTCCTGAAAAAAGATTAGGAGATATCTTAGAAGGAAGAGAACATCCAAGTTTAGATACACTAATTTTAATTAGTATGTTATTAAATGTTAATATTAATGGATTACTAGATATGGATGTTAGTCAAACTTATTTAAAGACTAAACTAAAACAAAATATTAAAGATGAAAATAAAGTTTGGACAATGAATTTAATTGGTAGTGTTTTAATATGTATTATTTTATGTATTATAGCAACTATGTTTATGATGAGTTCACTAAGTAATAAAATGCCAATTATGATATTTACTGTTTTAGCCCTTATCTTAGTAATTGTAGATATTTATCGTACTTTAATGCGTAAGTAAGTAGAAAGATAATTCTTTCTATTTTTTATTGGATTTGTTGAAAAGTAGATGTCCTTAATGTATAATTAAGTTAATTGGAGGAAGTACTTATGAAGAAAGAATTAATATCTTTAGTTGTACCATGTTATAACGAAGAAGAAGCTATACCTTTATTTTATGATGCAATAAAGAAACAAATAAAAAAGATGGATTATGTGGATTTTGAGGTTATTTTTGTAAATGATGGATCAAAAGATAAGACTTTAGAAATTATTAGAGATTTATCACGTAAAGATAAAGTAATACGTTATGTTTCTTTTTCAAGAAATTTTGGGAAAGAAGCTGCTATGTATGCAGGATTTCAAGCAAGTAAAGGAGATTATGTAACTACTATGGATGTTGATTTACAAGACCCTCCTTATTTATTAGAAAGTATGTATAAGGGAATAAAAGAAGAAGGATATGATTGTGTCGCTACTAAATCAACTTCGAGAAATGGTTATTCATTTTTAAGAAAGACTTTTACAAAGTGGTTTTATAAGATAATTGGTTCAATATCGAAAACCGAAATGGTAGCGGGCGCCAGAGATTATCGTTTAATGACAAGACAAATGGTGAATGCTATATTAGATATGAGTGAATATAATAGATATTCGAAGGGGATATTTTCTTTTGTGGGGTTTGATACTAAGTGGATAGAGTATGAAAATACCGAAAGAAGTGCTGGGACAACTAAATGGAATTTTTGGAAATTGTTTGCGTATGCGATTGACGGGATTGTCGGATTTTCAACGGAACCTTTGATATTTGCATCATTACTAGGGGTGTTGTTTTGTCTTATTGCCTTTATTATGATAATATTTATTATTGTAAGAACGATAATTTGGAGTGATCCTGTAGCAGGATGGCCAAGTATGGTATGTATTATTTTCTTTGTTGGGGGAGTTAATTTGTTTTGTACGGGTATTATTGGAGAATACTTAGCAAAGACTTATTTAGAAACAAAGAAAAGACCAATCTATATTGTTAAAGAGACGGAACAATCAAGAAAGGATTAAGTTATGGGAGTGCTATTTTGTTTTGTAGTAGGGTTATTTATGGCCTTACAGCCAATAAGTGATAATGATTTCTTTTGGCATATGGTGGTTGGAAATAGAGTTTTACTAGATAAAATTATTCCTAATCATGAATTATATAGTTGGGCTAGCGGTAAGAGTTGGGTAGCTCATGAATGGTTAACAGAAGCTATAATGTATAAGTTAGGTCCAGTAGGATGTATAAGTATAATGTTAGTAATATTTCTAGGGTTATATATTTTAATGGCTAAGATGTTAAGAGTTAAGGTTAAGAAGATATTTGATTTTAAATTGTTATACTTATTAATGATGTGTGTGTTCTTTAAAGTTACAGGACCTCGTCCTTATATAATTAGTTTAGTGTTCTTTGCTTATCTTATTTATGTTTTATTTTCTTATATTGATAAGGAAAAGAAGGCAGATAAGTTAATATGGACATTACCGGTTTTACAGATACTGTGGGTAAATTTTCATGGTGGCTCGTCTTCAATGATTTATATCTTTATTCTAGGTACATTGATGTGTCATTATTTCTTGAAGCTATTTCCTTGGCGTAATGAAAGATTTATGCAAAATATTTTGGATAAGAAACAAGTTAAGACGTTAGTTATTGTATTCTTTTTAAGTATTTTAGCTACTTGTATTAATCCTTTTGGATATAAGATGTTACTATATCCATTTAGTAATATGACGGATAGTAGTATGACTTCTTATATTATGGAATGGAATAGTCCATCTTTTCATGGAGTTCTTGGTATTTATATCTTTGTAATGATTGCAATACCTTTATTTAACTTAATATTACAACATAAGAGTATGAAGTTTCATGAAGTGGCATTTCAGTTGTTAATGTTTTATATGTGTTTAAAATCGCAAAGATTTATTGGGATGTATGGTATTTATTCAACTTGGAATTTAGGAAAGTATTTCTTTGTTACTGATGATATGATGGATGTATTAAAGAAACCTTTTATTAAGTATCAAAAGTATATCTACGGAGTTAGTTGCGGTATTTTAGTTTTATTTGCGGCTTTAGTAGGATATAGACAAGTTTCTTCATTTAAGAATGTTGGTTTAATTGATAATGATGGTTTTTATAGTGATAATGCAGTAGAGAAATTAATAGATATTAAACCAGAAAGATTATTTAATGATTACTCTCAAGGTGGGTACTTATTATATAAGCTTAGTGAATATAAGGCTTTAGATGATGTTAAGATATTTGCATATGGACTTGGGGATGTGTTTAGTA
>CALBBI010000021.1:0-14032 GCA_937926935.1 uncultured Bacillota bacterium | reverse complement strand
TTTAAAGACATATCACTATTGAAATACTTAGATTTTATAGTAGAATCACTACAATTAACTAAAACAGCATTAGCCCACTCATGAGTTTTATAGTCATACCACTCTTCTTTTAAATCAGCAACAACGACATTACCAGAAGCATCATACTTAACAGGAATTAAACCTTGATATAACGTAGGAGCTTGGGCGATAACATTATCTTTATAATTACTAAGACTAGAATCTAAAGCTGTAATAACAGTAATCTTGCCTTCCCAACTATTATCAGCACCCATAGTATTATTAATGTCGTCTAAAGTTGTATCTTTATCTAACCAAACTCTTAGTTCAAAAGTTTTAGAGGAACCAGAATTAAGAGTACCACTAGTAAGAAGTCTAGAATCAGTACTTTCTAACACTTTAGTATTAGTACTAAAATTAGTTAAAAGATTAGAATCATTATCACTTAGTTTTACTCTGATATTTTTTAATTTTAAAGTACTAGAGAGTGTTTCTAAGTTTATTTGATAGTTGGCATCATAATTACAAGTATTTTTGATAGTAAAACTAAAAGGAGTTAACTTAGTACCTTGAGAATCACTAATAGGATAAATACTATCTAATTTAATGGCATCACTATTTTCAATAAACTGGGTATCGAAACAACCAGCTTTAGCAATATTAGAGTTTTCTTGGGAATTAGTTGTTAACCAATAAGCATAACTTAGACCAATTAATATAGAAAATACTAAAAGTAGGCCTAGGATGCATAGGATTATTTTCTTATTTTTCATATACTCACCTTTTCTACCACTATATGACATAGCAGTTCATATTCTAAAATGATTATAACACGGAATATCGTATTATTGCATAAAAACTTACAACACTTATATTGTAAGAAGTGCTTTAACCCTAGGATAATATAGCAAATTTCGGGTAAAAAAATTGTCGAAAAAAGTGGTTTTGAATGATAAAATAGTGTTAAGAAAGTGGTTGATACTATGAAAAGTGTTAATATTCTTAACTTATTTAGAAAGATTATTTGCTCATTAGTATGTATTATTAAATATACTAAAAATAGTGAATTAAAAAGCAAAGCTATAAGATATCTTAATGATTTTTTAGAGCAATATGAATTATATAATAATAAAGACAAATATTCTTTAAATAATTGGGAAGAAATTATAAATTTTTGTAACGAATGTTATGGTGATAAAGATATTTTTGACTATGCCGAAGATGTTGAATATGGTTTAAGGGAGTTAATAGAAATAACTAATACAAAATAAAAAAAGACTTAGTTTTTATTATAAGCCTTTCTAATCTTATCTAAAAGTTCATTATCAAATGTTTTACTTCTAATCATGGCAATCTCATATTTATAGGGAGAATATTTCTTTTCTTTAGCATCGTCGGTATCGCCAATATAAGGAGTTTCTAGAATCTTTGGGATATTATCTAATCTTGGGTTATAGATAATATTACTTAGAGTATCAAAACCAATCGTACCAAAGCCAATGTTAGCGTGTCTATCTTTATGGGAATTAAAAGGATTTTTGCTGTCATTAACATGAACACATTTAATTCTTGGGATTCCTATTTTTTGTTCAAAGTCGTCTAAGTATTTATCAAAGGAATTTAAGTCAATACCAGCATCATTAAGGTGGCAAGTATCGATACATACTCCTAACTTAGTATTATCATTAACATTATTTATAAGATATGCTAATTCATCAGTGGTAATTCCTCTTTCATTGCCCTTCCCGGCCATGGTTTCTAGAAGAATAGTAACATCGTATTGATTATCTAGAATACTATTTAGGACAGTTACGATATTATCTAGACCTTCTTCTTTAGTAATATTAACACTGGAACCAGGATGTAAGACTAAGTATTTAACACCAAGAGATGCACATCTAGATATTTCTTGGTTTAAAAAGTTAATGGCAAACTCTCTTTTTTCGTGGTCATTAGTAGCAGGATTAACGATATAAGGAGCATGACAGATAACATTATTTATATCAATTTTATTTTCTTGCATTATAGCCGTAGCTTGAAGGGTCAAGGTATCGTCAATATCCTTTCTTACAGTATTTTGAGGTGTTCCAGTATAGAACATAAAAGTATCAGCATTATAAGATACTGCCTCCGTAACAGATTGTAATAATTGTTTAGCTCCAAAGGATACATGAGAACCAATAATAAGCATAAAAAAACCTCTTTTCTAAAAGAGATTATATCATTTTAATACTTTAATTTCTAGCTCTAACTATTCTTAAAGTATAGCCCATTGGTCTTAAGACTCTTAAAACAGTACCTACTGAGGGCGAAATTACAGCCCTTTCGAACCTAACAATATTAGGTTGGGATATTCCCGATAGTTCTTCTAGTCTTCTTTGGGTAATGTTTTTGGCTTTTCTAATTTGGCCAATTTCTTTGATTAGATTTATTTCTTCTTGAGTCATTTCTTTTTTTCTTGCTTGCATTTTTCCACCTCAAGAAAATTATATCATGATTGATATCTATAGTCAATTACTTTTTGTAAATTTTTAGTGAATATCCCATAGCGTTTAAAATGCGTAAGGTAGTTGCTAAGGTTGCTGAATGACTAATATGTTCAAAGCGAACAATATTAGGTTGAGATACTCCAGATTTTTCAGCTAATTCTCTTTGGGTTAGCTTTAATTCGTTACGTAGTTTAATGATACTGCAGATTAATTCAAATTCATCATCATTAATAGTTTCTTTATTTATATAATTTTTAACTGTCATAATATTCCTCTTCTATAGATATTCTATCATATATTAAATAAGAAAAAAAGCATGATATCACGCTTTTTAATTAAAATTGTACTTTAACGTTTTGTCTTTCTTCTTCGTTTACTTCAAAGAAAGCTTGTGTTTTAAAGTTAAACATACCTGCTACGATATTTGAAGGGAACATCTCAATTTTGTTATTGTATTTCATAACGATATCATTATAAAATTGTCTAGCATAAGATATTTTGTCTTCAGTAGAAGTTAGTTCACTTTGTAGTTGTTTAAAGTTTTCATTAGCTTTTAATTCTGGATAAGCCTCACTTAACGCAAATAATTTAGTAATAGCTTGAGTTAATTCGCCATCAGCTTTCATTTGAGCTTCTGGGGTACTCGCTGAAAGATAAGTATTTCTAGCTTTTACTACAGCTTCTAGGGTGCTACTTTCATGTTTAGCATATCCTTTTACTGTTTCTACTAAGTTTGGTATCAAATCAAATCTTCTTTTTAGTTGAACGTCAATTTGAGCCCATTGGTCTTTTACTTTATTTCTTAGTCCAACTAAAGTATTGTAAGTATTAATAACAAATAATACGATAATAGCGACTACAGCAATAAGAATAATAATCCACATATACATTCCTCCTATATTTAAATTTTATCATAGTTTGGGATAAATTAAAACTTTTATTTGTGATATTTATTAAGATATGCAAGAATTTTATTGTTTTTCAAAATAAACTCTGGCATTAGAAAATAGTTCAAAGTATTAAAAGATACTTTTAATGGTTCGTTTGCCACTGTACCTAAGTTAAAGATAGCAAAATCATTATTAATGGCATACTTAATACCTTGATAGTATAAGTAATAAGTTATATCAAACTGTGGGAAGGCTTTATTAGACAAAGTAAGATATGATGTTACGGCGTTGTTAGTTTTTAATAAGATAGTAGCGCCTAGGTTTATGACTTTACCTTCAGTAGATTGTTCTTCTTTTAAATCAGATATTTTATTTTCTAAAGATACTATTTTAGTAAGATTTTTTTTACTTGAAGTATCATTATTTATTAAGGTATTTTCTTCTTTTAAGACAGATATTTCTTCTTCTAAGTTAGATATATATTTAGGATAAGAAAATTTAGTTAAGAACATTTCTATTTTATCTAAGGGTTTTAAGGTTTCATATAACTTAGTTAAATAATCTAGGGATATGTCGATATTACTTTCTTTAATGATATCATATAGACTATCGATATTATTTAAAGTTACGGGAATAGTTTCTAGGGAATATTTATTACATTCATTGATTTTAGCTAACGCTAGAGGTGAGATGTTTCTTGAGAAGGTATCTAGAGTGATATTAGTTTTTAGATAAGAATGTTCTTTAATCTCACTTGGTATTTTCTTGGCTTTTAAGTTTTCTAACGTCGAGATTATATTATCATTATAAGGAATAAAGGGTTTAAAGGATGCTTCTATAGCATGATGTTTTTTCATATATTTCTTTAAGTTAGTTAGAAAGAACTCTAGTATTTCTTGGTTTTGATAGTCAATTAAGATACCTCCAGGACAAGTAAAGGTACAATTTTTTAAGATAGCATCCTTTTCTATAAAAATGGCTCCTGCTAGGACTTTATCGTTATCTTTAATACCAAGGATATGGCAAGTATGACCTAGATTACTTTGAAATTCCAACCAAGATAAATCTTGATAAAAATTAGTAGGATTAGTATTAGATAGCAATGTTTCATATTCTTTTTTAGTTAAATTTACAAACTTCATAAATTACCTCATAAGTATTATTATATAATATTCAAGTGGTTATGTTAATGAGTAAAGTAACGTCTTGACACAAAGAAACAAAAAAAGACCTAGATATCTAGGTCAAGTAAAAACTAGTTTTCAGTATTTGTAGTTTCTTCTTTAGCATTTTTATTTAAAACATCTTTGCCTTTGTAGAACCCACATGCCATACATGCACGATGAGGTTGGATAGTAGCACCACATTTAGGACATGTAGTTAATGCTCCAACTTCTTTTTTTAAGTGAGTACGACGCATTCTTTTTTTAGTTTTACTTGTTCTTCTAAATGGAACTGCCATATTTTCACTCCTTCCCTTCATCAAGTAGAGTTCTAAAGCACTCTAATCTTGGATCATCTTTTTTGGAAAATTCATCATATAGTTCCCAACCATCACCTTTTGTTTTATTAGGTTTATCAGTTTTAGTTACTCGAATGGGAACTTCCAATACAATATTTTGCCATAAAACTTCTTCTAGGTCAAGACTATTTTGCATATTTGTACGTAAATTTTCTTCTGTTTGTTTGTCTTCGTCTAATATTTCGGTGATATGAGTATTAAATGGATAATCAATAAGCTCGGTCGTATTAGCGTCGACTAATTTCATTGTTCCAGATATATCGCCGTCAAAGATAACTTCTTTGGTAATATTATAATAAATGCGGCCAACAACATGACAGTCATTTAACTTTTTAATCGTTGTGTGTTTTAAGTAATCTGGTCCAAATGAGACATGTTGATCAATTTCAATTCCTCGTTCACTAATTTTATTTAGGTCAAATCGCATCATAATAAAGTCCTTTCTAGTAGCTAGATTATATCGCAAGTTTCTTATTTTGACAATCGCTTAGTTAAGGTTTGTGATTTTTTTATGCTATCTTGGATAGCAAGATTATTTAAATAATTAATGGTATCATCACTACTCCATTTACCAAGTTTAATATTATTGATTAAAATACAAATATTTTCTTTACTCATCTTTTTAATTATATCTTGATTCATGAACTCATAGTTTTTATTATTTAAATAGAATAAAGTATCTAATTTGCCTAACATATAGTATTCCCAGTTAATATTAATATTATCTACTTTACTTCTTAGATCATAAAAGAATAATTGATAGTCTTTAGTATAGAAAAGGATTGGATAGCAAGTGTTAGCCCAAGAGGTTAGTTCTTTTTTTAAGAAAGATTGAAGTTTTAATATGCTTGTACGATATCTAAGTTCGGTATTACTGGCTTTATTAATGTAAAATACTTTCTTATACTCTTTTAAAAAGTGAATATATAACTCCACTATTTTGGCTATTCTTTTGATATATTTAGTGTCGATATCCGGGTTATCAAGCATATATTTTTGTAATTCATTATCTAAATGAGTCCATGATTTTATAGATTTATCTAAGTAAGTGTTTTTCGGGGACTCTTCATCATTATTATTTAATTTCATTATTTTCTCCTCATTGCTTATAATTTTAGCACTTTTTTCACCATTAGTCAAATTTGCTTGCATTATTTAAGAGATTAGGTATAATTATCTTGGATGTGATTACATGAATATTATTGGTTTAGTAGCGGAATATAATCCGTTACATAATGGGCATATTTATCAAATTAAGAAGATTAAGGAGATGTTCCCTGACTCTGTTATTGTGTTGGTTTTAAACGGATATTTTTTAGAACGGGGTGAGGTTTCGTTTTTAAGTAAGGAAGATAAGGTTAGATATGCTTTGGATAATGGTATTGATATCGTTTTAGAGTTACCGGTGGTGTTTGGATGCCAAGCGGCGGATGTTTTTAGTTATCAAAGTATTTATCTTCTTAATAAGCTTAATATTGATACGTTAGTGTTTGGTAGTGAATCTGGGAATATTAAAACTATGAAAGAAATTGGAATTAGGCAGCAAGATAGTAAGTACAATGAGCTCGTAAAAGATTATCTAAATAAGGGCTTAAATTATCCAACGGCTATGGCGAAGGCTTTAGATATTGATTTTGAGTTTAATCCGAATGATTTACTAGGGATATCTTACTTAAAGGCAATTGATAAGATAAATCCAAGGATTAAAGCAGTAACTATTAAAAGAACTAGTTCTTACCATGATTTAGAAAGTAATAGTAATATTATAAGTGCTTCCAATATTAGAAATAAGTTTTTAAATAATGTTGATGTTTCACCATATACACCCTACTTTGCTAGTATGATTAAACCTAATATGGATTTATATTTTAAAGTATTAAAATGTAAGATTTTAACAGATACGAAGTTAGATAGTTATTTAGATGTTACAGAGGGATTAGATTATCGTTTAAAGAAAGTTATAAGGGAATGTAATTCGTTAGATGAATTAATTAATAAATTAAAGAGTAAGAGGTATACTTATAATAAGATTAGTAGAACTTTAGTGCATATATTACTTGGTATAACACCTGAAGTTAATAAGTATGATAGTTATTTAAAAGTTTTAGGGTTTTCTAAGGAAGGAAGTAATTATTTAAAGAAACTTGATATAGATTTTAATTTATATAAGCATCATTCTTTATATAAGTATGAATTAAATAGTAGTATGATATATGATTTAATTAATAATATAGATACTTATAGTTATGAAAAGAAAAATAAGCCGGTCATTAAAGACTAGCTTATTTTTTATCTTTTTAGGTTGTTTTCTTCTGAATCTAACATATAATTTGCATATATTTCTTTAAAGCATTCATTATCTAATGCATATAGTTCATTGATTTTTTCATTAATTTCCTTTGATGGTATTTTATTATCTTTAATATATTTTGCTAATTTGGCATGAGCAAGCATATCAATATTTTTCATTGCTTCTTCGTCGATCCCATGTTCAAACATAAATTTAGCTCTGGCATCATTATATGCTTCTTTAATCTTATCATCTAAGTCTAACCAACGACGAACATAATAACGGGGGTTAAGTAACCCCTCGCCAAATAAAACTTTTGGACCTGAGATAGCAAAACTGTTAAAATCACTGCATGATCTAGCTTCAGCTGTT
This sequence comes from uncultured Bacillota bacterium, assembly GCA_937926935.1. Taxonomy (GTDB): domain Bacteria; phylum Bacillota_I; class Bacilli_A; order RF39; family UBA660; genus CAG-605. Next base: position 6,469 of record CALBBI010000021.1, on the reverse strand, counting down.
AATTCTTCAGCAAAAATTTTATCTAATTGGCTTTCTAAAACCAAGACAAAATTTGCATCACATTTATTTATTATCGAAACATATTTATCAGCTGCAGTATACAACCTTTCAAGTTCAGGTGATTGATTTCTTATATGTGTTATAAGTACATCATCATCTTCATCAGGAAATACTACAGACATATAATTTTTAACAGCATTTGCTTCTTCTTGATGTTTGTCTACTTCGTCAATATAATACTTTTTAATAATTTCATCTACCCTTGTCAAAAAATTATTTTGGTATTTTTTTGAAGGAGATTCGTTTACAATAAAATTATGGAACCTAACAATGCTATCATACTTAGTAAAAAGATGAAAATAAGGGCCCATTTTGTGATCAAAAGATTCTTCTAAACGCTCTTTTTCTCGTTCAGCTTCAAATTCTGCTCTAGCCTCCTCACGTTCTTTAGCTTCACGAGCTTTGATTTCTTCTTCACTAGGAAGACCAACTGCTTCAAGTTCTTTAGATTTTATCATATCTTTAACATTACGATAAGCAACATTTATTTCATTCATTTTTTTAATGTCTTCATGAGTTGGATGAAGGTTAAGACGATTTCGCACTTGTATTTCTTGATATCTTTTTTCAACTTCTTCTAGAGTAGCTTCTTCTGATACTCCTAAAATTTCATATGGATTATAAATCATTTTAAATATCCTCTACTTTCTAATTAAATAATATCGTATTCTTGTATAAAATTCAAGTGTTTTCTATCTTTTTAGATTATCATCATCAATGTTTGTCATGTAATATGTGTACGCCTCTCTTAAAAAGACATCCACATTTTTTTCAATTTGCTCTAATGTTTCATCATAATTAAGTGAGTACTCGTTAACATAATTTGCTAAGTTCTTATGAACTGTATAATCTATTTTTGACATAGTTTCTTCATCAACACCATATTCACTCATAAATTTAGCTCTCGCAATATTATATACATCTCTAATATTATCGTCTAGGTCTAGCCATTTAAAAATTTCATATGACATTAATTTAGCCCAATAAGCAATAAAATTTTTATTTAAGTGTTCTAATATCACGTGGTAAAATTCAATATAATATTTGCAAGCTTGAACTTCTAATGTCAATTCTTCCTTATTAATTTTGTCTAATTGAACTAATAGTAATGTTTTAAATGGTTCTTCGATAGACTTCATTTTAGAAATATATTCATCACGGGCAAAATATATTTCTTTGTTTTGATTAGCCAAATTAATATACTCCATAATAACTTTATCTAATCGCCCTAAAAAATTATTTTTATATTTTTTAGAAGCCAATTGAAAGGTAATTGCTTCATGAAGCATTGTAAAATTACAATATATTCCTTTAGCTCTATAATATTCGTCCTCTTTATTGCGTCTTTCTTCTGCTTTATCTCGTTTTTCACGCCATTTTTGCCAGCTTGCTTTATCTGCCTCTTGATCATAATCATTGTTTGTTCTAGCTGATTCTTGGCCATAATCATGGTTTGTTTTGTTGTACGTATTTTCAGTGGTAACATTCTTTGATTTTTTTATGCTTTCGAAGGCAGCATTTATTTGTTTCATCTTTTCTGCTGCTTCAGCAGTTGGATTAATATCTGGATGGTATTGTTTTGCTAGTTCACGATATTTCTTTTTTATTTCTTCTAAAGAAGCATTCTTAGATACTCCTAAAATTTCATATGGATTATTATACATTATCCATTCCCCCTTTAATCGCCACATATCATAGCACAAAGTTTCATAAAAGTCAAGTTACATCAAAAAAAGCTAGGAAATTATCCTAACTTATCATTAACAATATTATAGATTTCTTCATGGATATCTAAGATATCACGAAGTTTATCACCATTAACACATTTAATTATTTGGTGATTATTCATGCTAGCAAGTTCTAAATAAGCTTCTTCACTAGTTTTTAAGTAACTTAGGGAAGATTCATGCTCATCAGTACCAATACGGCCTCTTTTTAACTCAACTACTTTTTTATAAGGCATATGAAGTAAGATGGTTAAATCAGGTTTAGGTAACTCCAATAAGTTATATTCTAGAGTTTCTAACCATTTATATAGTTTTAATCTTTCTTCTTTATCTGCTATTTTACACCCTTGGTGAGCCATGTTAGATTCAACATAACGGTCGATTATTAAGTCATAGCCGTCACGTAAATAACTTTCGATAGTTGTTAAGTTATATCTTCTATCAGCAGCGTAATATAGGGCCGCTACTTTAGGATCAACGTTAACTGCTCCTTCACTAAACCAACAAGGAGTTATATAATCTTTACCTAAATATGGACCACCAACTATTTTACCAGTAGGTGTTTCATACATAGGAAATCTAAGACGTTCTACTTTCTTGCCTTCTCTTTTTAGTCTTTGAACTAAAAGGGAGGTTTGGGTTTCTTTACCGGAACAATCAGTTCCTTCAATTACAATAATTTTACCGTGCATAAATCCTCCTTTATTAGTTTTATTTTATCAAAAAAGATATTATTTGTATATATTTCTTAAGTTACATGTCAAGTATATTTGTTATTTTTTGTTTTATCTTAGTAATATCTTCTAAGTTAATTGTTTCTTTTAAGATGGTTTGTTTTTGTAATAATTTTAGTTTTTCTTCATATTCAGTTAATTTTTCAGTTACGTTTTTAATCGCATTATGAACGGCAGTACGAGAAATATTAAGATTTTCTGCAATTTCCCCTAGAGAATAATCGTCTTGGTAATAGTATTTAAAGATTTCTTTTTCTCTTTTGGTTAGTAAAGATTCATATAAATCAAATAAATTATTAAGTTCTACTCTATCCATTAAAATAATCCCTCTATTTTCTTATTTTTATCAATTTTCATATTTAGATAGGCCGCATTTTTATTTAGGCCTGGCATGGTTAGGATATTACCCATATAGACTATGATAAAGCCGGCACCGTTAGATATTTTGATATCAGTTACGTTTATTTGGTAGTCTTTGGGATATCCTAGAAGTTCTTTGTTATCACTTATTGACATAGGTGTTTTAGCAACACATATTGGTATCTTATCTAAGTTAAGGGTTTCTAAGAGTTTTATCTCTTCTAAGGCTTTATTAGTATATTTAACACTACTAGCATGATAGATGTTCTTAGCTAGATGCTCTATTTTAGCTGGGATAGATGCATTAACGTCATATAATCTTTTAATCTTTTCTTTATGACATAGAGTTACTACTTTCTTAGCAAAATCTATGCTACCATTAGAACCTTCTAGATAAGAATTATTAACAACAAATTCTAAATTCTTAGATTGAACGAATGATTTAACTAAGTTTATTTCTTCTTCATAGTCCGTATTAAATTTATTTAGAACAACTAAGATATTAGATGTATATTGCTTTAAGTTAGATATATGACATTCTAAGTTAGATAAGCCTTGTTTTAAAGAGTCTAAATCTAGATTAGCAAGATTTTCTTTCTTAACTCCACCATGATGTTTTAAACTACGAATAGTTACATTAAGAACGATTAAGGAAACATCTAAGTTACCTTCTTGAGCAGTAATATCTAAGAATTTTTCAGCCCCTAAATCAGCGCCAAAGCCGGATTCCGTTACAACATATGGAGCATGGTTTAAGGCCATTTTGATTGAAGTAAGAGAAGAACAACCATGAGCGATATTAGCAAAAGGTCCACCATGGACTAAGGCAAGATTACCTTCTAGAGTTTGGACAGCATTGGGGTTAATGGCATCTTTTAAGATAATAGCTAAGGCATCAGTTGCGTCTAAATCTCGAGCATAGATTGGTTTATCTAAGTCATTAAAACCAACAATCATTTTAGCTAAGCGACTCTTTAAGTCTTCAAAGTCTTTACTTAGGCATAAAACAGCCATAATAGGAGAAGCTACACTGATTTGGAAGTTGTCTTCTCTTTCGTAACTAGAATTAATAGTAATATTACGCAGAGCCCTGTCGTTAATATCAAGACATCTTGTAAAAGTTACTTTTTTAATATTTAAGGCATTACCTTGAAAGATGTGATTATCGATAATAGCACATAGTAAGTTATTGGCACATGTTATGGCATGAATATCGCCAGTAAAATGAAGATTGATATCTTCCATTGGGATAATTTGGGAGTGGCCACCACCGGTAGCACCACCTTTTAGACCAAAGACTGGACCTAGAGATGGTTCTCTTAAAACAGCAATAGCTTTCTTACCTAGGGCATTTAAGCCATCACATAACCCAATGGAAATAGTAGTTTTCCCTTCTCCATAAGGAGTTGGATTAATACTGGTAACTAAGATTAAATCGCCTTCTTGGTTGGTGGGATTATCCTTAGTAATTTTAGCCATATAAGGCCCATAGTTATAGATACTATCTTTAGTAAAGCCATAGGTTTCTAGGATATCATTAATTGGTTTAGGAGTAATATTCCTTGCAATTTCAATATCAGTCATTACATCATATCCTTAAATAAACCATAAATATAAGATTCAATATCAAATGGTTTTAAGTCGTTTATACCCTCGCCTAAGCCGATAAATTTTACAGGTATTTTGACATCTTCTTTGATGGCTAAGACAATACCACCTTTAGCAGTACCATCTAACTTAGTTAGAACGATACCAGTTATGTTAGTAATTTCTTTAAAGCTTTTAGCTTGCATAATACCATTTTGTCCGGTTGTAGCATCAATTACTAATAGAGTCTCATGAGGAGCTCCAGGTATTATCTTAGCAATAACTTTATTCATTTTTTCTAATTCTTTCATGAGATTAACTTTGTTTTGTAAACGACCAGCCGTATCAATTAGAACAATATCCGCAGCCTCTTTCTTAGCAAGTTCTAACCCATCATAAATAACACCAGCGGGGTCCGTATTTTCTTTACCATAGAATACCGAGTTAGTACGGTCAGCCCAAACTTTAAGTTGTTCAACAGCACCAGCTCTAAAAGTATCTGCCGCAATTAGCATAACTTTCTTACCCTCTTCATTATATTTATTAGCAAGTTTACCTATAGTAGTAGTCTTACCTACGCCATTAACACCTACCATTAAAATTACGGTCGGTCCAGATTCAGCCACCTTAATCTTATCAGTTAGAGATTCTCCCTCGACATAGATAATAAATAATTCATCAATTATTACTTCATTTAAAGTCTTAGTGTCAGTTATGTGTTCACTTTTAACACGAGATTTTAACCTATCCATAAAATTCATTACAGTATTAACCCCAATATCAGCCATGATAAGAAGTTGCTCTAATTCTTCAAAGTATTCATCATCAATTTTAGTATATTTTATACCCAGTAAGTTAAGTTTAGAAACAAATTCTTTTCTTGTCTTTTCTAACCCTTTTTCATACAAAGTAGTATCTTCTTTTTTAGTTTCATTATTTTTATTAAATATATTTTTAAATTTATCAAATATTCCCATATTTTCCTCCTATATAATAGAGTTTTAAACCCTAGCCTCATAGTAATATATGTTTTTGGCATTGTCAAGAAGAACTTGTGGCAAAAGAAAAAACTAGGTTGTCCTAGTTTAACCAGTAATCTTCTTTTGAGGTAAAGTATTAGAGTGGCCACCTGCTAAGAATTCAGTTAATAATTTCTTATCAGTTTCATTAACACTACCGTCACCATTAACATCTGCATTTTTTAGAGCTTGGCTAGATAATTCAGATATTCCTTCTAAGTACCTTCTTAATAAGGTTAAGTCTTTAACATCAACTTTGCCATCTTCATTAATATCACCATACCAAACGTAATCGGTAACAGGAAGAGTTATATCTATTCCCATTGCTATTCTAGTCATATATTCTAAATCAATGGCATTTACTTTACCATCGGCATTTAAATCAAAGTTTTTAAAAGCTTGACAATTTAAATCAGATATCCCAGCTAAGTAGCGTCTTAATATTACTCTATCCATCATAGTAACACTGCCATCTAAATCGCCATCGCCATACTTAGTAACATTATATTTAGAACAGGCATTAGTACTAGATGAATCATTACTTGCTGTATCATTACTTATTTGATTCTTAGTATCGGTAGCGTTGCAAGCATAATCATCAACATAACTTTTTAATTCATCCGTACCGCTATCTTCATCAACATAACGATAAACTGTTACGGTAGCATTTTTATCACAAACATTTTTCGTATCTGTAAAAGCACCTGCTTCAATTAGTTCTTTTACGGTAATTTCATTAGCACTTGTTATACAACTACTAGTATTATCACCATCAACCATAAAACCTTCATTGCATTTAGTTAACTTAATATTATTTTGCTTATAATAAGTTATAGCCGCCTCTTTTAAATTAGTAACCGCAAGCGAACCAGCTTTCTTTTTAGCATTATTAATCATCACTGTCGCACTAAAAGAGGCAATCGTAATTAAAACTCCTAGAATAACAATAGTTGCTAATAATTCAACTAATGTAAAACCATTC
>CALBBI010000020.1:0-10317 GCA_937926935.1 uncultured Bacillota bacterium | reverse complement strand
TAATAATACTTCCAATAAGAAGTATTGATATAACCATTAATATTATTTTATAAGATTTTCTCATAAACTTTTCCTCACTTTCTTATAGTATTACCAAAGTAAATAATTTTATTAATACACACGACCTATCATGTCATATGCTTACAATATCATAATACCACAAATTACTATATTTGGAAATAAAAATCTTTCAAAAAAAGTCTATTCCCACTAAACCTTAATATAATAAAAATTAAAAAAAGACTTCACTATTTAATAACTAGTCTCTTAAAGCCCTACGGGCTTCTTTATAATTAGGATATCTAATACTCACTTCATTCCAAAATCTATTAGAGTGATTAGCTTCTTTAAAATGACTAAGTTCATGTACTATAACATAATCTAACAAAGTTATATCTTTCTTTATTAACTCACTATTTAAAGTTACTATATTATTACCTCTATTACATACACCCCACCTAGTAGTCATTTTTCTAATTCTAATACTAAATTTAGGTAGATAATCAAAAAACTGACTCCAGTATTTTACTCTTTCTTGATATACTCTTAGACATTCATCATGATAAAACTTTTCTAACATTTTTTCATTTTTAACAATAATTAAGTCATCTTCTAACTTATATTTTTTTATTGATTCATCATATAAAATAGTATATTTCTTACCTAGATAGTAATAAAAACTATCTTTTTCATTTTGTTCTAATTGATGATTATACATTCTTTCTAAAGATTTTCTATTCTTTTCTAAAATACTATTTATCTCACTTAAACTTACTCTCTTATTACAAGTTACATAGATATTTAAGTCTTCTTTAACTCTAATATATAAGTTTTTATTATTTTTATGTTCAATTATTACTGGTACTTCTTGATTATTTATTAATATGGTCATTTTAAACCCTCCTCAAGTATTATAGCATGTTTTAGTTAGTACTAGTTAATTTATATATTTCTTCATTTTATATTAATTTACATTTTCAACTGACTACAATTTGTAGTCACTTCACTGCCTTTTTTTAGTCTTAAAATTTTTTTCTTTTAGCAATATCATTGGCCGTTTCACCATTATATAAACCTCTATATCCAGACTTATCGAAATTTTTAACAACACAGCTTTTAGCAATTTGATTTAAAGAATATAATTCCTGCTTTCTTGTTTGAATGGCAAAATAAGTTTTACATAATGATACACTTTCTTTATTAGAATCAGCATTTTGAACTATCAAATACCATATATATCTTGATAGTTTATAATCTCTTTTTTCACTTTACCAGTTTTTATTGGCTTGTTGAAGTCAACAGCTTCGTTTGAAACACTATTATTTGCAGACAAAACTGCTTTATTTAATACCTTTAAAAAATTTCTCCAGTCTTTATATTCTAAAACTTTGGAAAGTTACCTTGCATATCAATATTCTTTAGCCTAAAATTTTTCAAACAATATATTTCAATAATTTCTAGTTTTTACCTAACTTCATAACATTTTCCCCAAGCGGGGAAAATGTTTTACATTTGCTATACACGTATTAAAAAAGACAGCCCTTAAGCTGCCAACATAATTAACTCTAAAACAAACCTTATTTGATTAGATAACATAAATGTAATTAAAACACCCGTAATTAGAAAAGGTCCAAAAGGTATCTCTCTTTCTTGTTTCTTAACAACATAATAACTAGCGTAAGGCAAAGCCAAGAAAGAAGCAATAATTAAAGATACAAACGCTAACCTTAAACCAAGAGTACACCCAATAAAGAAAGCTAATTTAATATCTCCCCCACCTAAAGACTCTCTTTTAAAAGCTTTATCTCCAAATAACTTAACTAAATACATAAAGATAAACATTACTAACCCTGATATAATTAAATATAACCCCTTTATAGTCCCTAAGAATACAAAATTAGTAATAATACTTAAAGTAATTGCTATAATTAAAGGTTCATCATTAATAATTAAGTACTTAAAATCACTTACATAAATAATAATTAATAAAGAACTAATAATAATACTCATAAAAAATTCATAATTAAAACCATATAAATAATAAGATAATGCAAACAAAGTACCAGATAATATTTCTATTAACATATAACTTATTGATAACTTAGTATGACAATTCTTACATTTACCTCTTTGTATAATATAAGATACTATTGGTATTAATTCATACCAACTAAGAATATGATTACACTTAGAACAATGACTTCTTGGTACTACTATTGATTCATTATTAGGTAATCTATCTCCTACTACCATATAGAAAGAGCCTAAAACGGCTCCTATTATAAACATATATACTATTATTATCATCCTGCAAGCTCCCCATACATATCAAACATAGGCACAATAACTGCTAATATTATACCTCCTACAACTATTGCTAATCCTGCAATTAAAATAGGTTCAATCAATGCTTTTAAATTACTTACTATTGCTCTATGTTGTTCTTGATAATATTGACTTACTTTATCAAGCATTTGAGCAAGTTCACCAGTTGATTCACCAGTTACAATCATATAATAAGCAACACTTGGTACTGCCCAATGATCTTTAAAAGCTGTACTTATTTTATCACCTCTAGCTATATTATCAATAGTTGTCGCCATAATTTCTTTATAAATCTCATTATTAGTTATCTTACTTAAAATATCAATACTCTCAGTAATAAAGACATTATTCTTCAATAACGATGCAAAAGTCTTTGTAAATACTGTAATCTCATTATATATTATTATATCTTTAATTACGGGAGTCTTCATAAGTATTACTTGTACTGTTCTTCTAAATGCTTTTATCTTCTTATAACAATAGATAAATGTACCTACAACAGCAATAATTCCTAGTAACATTACGGAATAGTTCTTCGTTAAAAACCTACTTAAATCAATAATAAACTTCGTTAACCCCGTTAATGTCATACCATTACTTTCATATATCTTCGTAAATTGTGGTACAACATATAAAATAATGAAAACAACTACGCCAATGGCAAATATCGATACTATTATTGGGTATGTTAACGCACTTACCATTTGTTTATTAGTAGAATCTATTTCCGTATAGTAGGAAGCCATATCATCCAATGTTGCTTCTAAATCTCCAGTAGCTTCCGCTGCTTTTAACATATTAATTAATAATGGGGGAAATACTCCCGATTGCTTCTCTAACGCATTAGAAAAACTGTTACCTAGCGTTAGTTCATACGCTATTGCTTGCATAGTTTGTTTTTTAGATTTACTACCCATTTGATTCATTAAAATCTTAATTGAATCAGTTAATGGAATACCTGATTTAATGTAAGTTGATAACTGTGTTAGCCAGAATATTAAATCTTTATTCTTCCACCTACTAGGCAACATAGCCGATTCCCCAAAGATAAAGTCAATCCATTTATTATTTTCAATACTATATACTTCATATCCTTCATTTAAAAGGAAGGAGTTAACATCCATTTTTGAAAATCCCGTAAACTTACCATTAATGAACTTACCATTTTGGTCTTTTACTTTAAAGAGATATACTTTAGGTTTTGTTGCTTTAGCAGCATCAGGGCTAGCTAATTCAATTTGTAATTTTCTTCTTGTCTCTTCTAAACGCTCTAACTCTTTTTGATAAATACCTAAAGCAATTTTTATCTCCCTAGACATCTCATTTAAATCCATTTCAAAGAAACTCTTCTTCTTTGGTTTTAAAACTTTATCATTATCATCAAAACTTTCTTTAGAGAATGCATCTTTCTTCGCCGTTGGGTCGTCAACTTTAGGATTAGCTAAACTAGGAAATAACGATTTATAACAATAAACTATCCCATTAATACCCATAACAATTATTTGAATAAAACTAGCTAAAAGTTCAAAAATACCAACATAAACGCAGTAAAATATATCAGTTATAATATTACTATGCGGGTTAAACGGTTCACGTGGTTTCTTTTCTTTCTTCTCTTTAACTTTCTTAGGAGGTTCCACTACTGGTTCGGGAATATTATTAATTGTTGGTAATATATCGTGATTCATTAGGTCCTCCTCTATTATCTAGATTATATCATAATTATTATTTTTGTTAAATCTTTTTACGTATTTTTTTCATATAATAATATAGGTGGTTATTTATGTATGGAAGTAATTTAGGTGGTATCACTAGTGGTCTTAGTTTAACTAAAGTAATCAGTGGTATATCAAAAACTTTAAATATTGCTAATCAGGTTATTCCCTTATATCAACAAGTTAAACCTATAATTAGCAATGCTTCTTCAATTCTTTCGGTTTTTAAGGAGTTTAATAGTAATGATGATAAGAATACTACTTCAAGTCCAAGTAACAATGTTAAAAGTTCAACCCCCGCAGTAACAAATACTCTCCCCGAAAAAAAAGAGTTAGTAGCAAATGGTCTACCAACATTCTTTCAATAATCTTTTTAAATCATGTTTTTCTTTAATTAACTCTAAACGTTTACGAATATTTTTTTTCGGTATTTTTTGATAAATATCTTTATTAGTTTGAATTAAATACCCATAATATTCTTTTTTATCTGGTTTAGCAATACCATATTTCATAACCCTCAAAGGCCATTTACGTGGTGTTCTATTAAAGTAAGTTATGACATTATATATACCATGCTCTAATACTGTTACCTCATCTTGTAAGTAAAAACCCATACTTTCTACATAATCTCTTAATTCGTACAAGTTATTATTCGAACTTAGAACTAAGTTTTCTATTCTATCTAAACATCCCGTATTTAAAATATCAATAATGGTCTTAGTTCCCATGCCACTTATAATTATGGTATCTAAATCATTTGTATTAACATTCTCTAACCCATTAGTTAAAATAGTCTTAATATCTAATTTAGCTTTAAGAATATTTTTTTTAGCTTGATTTAAAGCACTTTCTTTAATATCCGTAAGAATAATGCTTTTTACTAAGTGTTCTTTAGTTAGATATATCCCCAGGTATCCATGGTCGCATCCAATATCAATAGCCTGAGCTCCTTTAGGTACAAAGGATGCTACAGCCTTAAGTCTCTTACTTAGCATTAGTCTTGTAAGAAGTCTTTTAACTTTTTAGCACGTGATGGATGTCTTAATTTTCTTAAAGCCTTGGCTTCAATTTGTCTAATACGTTCACGAGTAACGTTAAACTTTTTACCTACTTCTTCTAAGGTATGACTAGTTCCATCAACAAGCCCAAATCTTAATTCTAAAACTTCTTGCTCTCTTTCTTGTAATGTTAATAATACACTTTTAATTTCTTCTTTTAAGATTTCGTTAGTTGCATATTCTTCTGGCGACATACTACGTTCATCTTTAATGAAGTCCCCTAAATGCGAATCGTCTTCCTCTCCAATTGGAGTTTCTAATGATACAGGATCTTGACTTATCTTCATAACTTCACGTACTTTATCAACGCCAATACCCATTTTCTTAGCGATTTCTTCTTCACTTGGTTCTCTATTTAATTCCAAAGTTAATTGTCTTTGAACACGCGCCATTTTATTTATGGTTTCAACCATATGAACTGGAACACGTATAGTTCTAGCTTGGTCAGCTAAAGCACGAGTAATTGCTTGTCTAATCCACCATGTAGCATAAGTTGAAAACTTAAATCCCTTATCATAGTCGAATTTTTCAACAGCTTTCATTAAACCAATATTACCTTCTTGAATTAAATCTAAGAAAAGTAACCCACGGCCAACATATCTTTTGGCAATTGAAACAACTAAACGAAGGTTAGATTCCGCAAGTATTCTTTTAGCATCTTCATCTCCAGCAGCTGCCGCAATTGAATACTTCATTTCTTCATCAGCTGACAATAGCGGAATCTTACCTATTTCTTTTAAGTACATACGAACAGGATCATTAATATTAACATCCTTCGTTAACTCTTCATCACTTAAAACAACAGCTTCTTCCTTAGCCTTAGCTCCCCCACTAGTCTCATTATCATCTGCAACAATATCAATATGATTCTCAATTAATAAATTATATAATTCATCTAATGAATCAGCATCAATATCTAACCCCTTTAAATGCTCCGCTAAAACCTCATAAGTAATATATCCTTGTTTCTTACCTAATTCTAATAATTCCTTTTCTCTATCCTTTAAACTTTTAATTTCTTCCATCTCACACACTTCCTTTTTTAATTTCTGTTATTCTTTTAGCAATATCTAACTTTTTAGCTTTATCTAGTTCTTGTTTTAATTCTATCCTTAATTTGTTGATTTGTTCTTCTTTGGTCTTTTTATTTATCGCTTTGATGTAACCTTGTAATGATTCTTCACTTAAATCTTCTTCAGTACTAGCAATTCTTATAGCATCCCCACTTACTTCTTCATTAGCTTCAATATAACTAATAAAGTCCGCAACGTTTATATTACCATGTTTTCCCGCATAATACACTATCTCATTAGCAATTGTTCTATATACCTTGTTTTCAAAAAATCCCAGTTGATACTGATAAATCTTTATATATTTTAAATCATTCATCATATAATACAAGACTTTTTCGCAAAATTTATCAAAATTTGTTCTTTTTTCGGGTATTTTAACCGGTTTTTGGAATATTTCTTTCGCTAATTCGTCCATTGGTTTAAGACTTTTTAGTTGTTCTCTTAAAACTTCAATATCTAAATTATATTCTTTACTTAGTTTTCCTAAGGTTACTTCGACTAATATTTTATCTTTTGAATTACTTAATTCATGTAAGACATTATTAATATACCCCGATAATTCCTCAGTATTTAAGGTATTAACATTTTCTTTTAATTTTTTTATTTTATAATCTAAGTAATCTATTGGATCTTCAATATTTTTTTGATAGCTTTCCGCCCCAAACTTTAAGATATATTCATCAGGGTCCTTGGCACCACTTAATCTTACTACTTGAGTTGTAATATTATTTTGAATTAATAACTCACCATTTTTTAAGGTAGCATTATCCCCTGCCTCATCATTATCTAAACATAAAATTACTTTTGCTCGTAAGTTCTTTAAAAGTTCGATTTGCTCTTTAGTCATAGCCGTTCCCATTAACGCGACAACATTCTTTAAGCCGGTACTATAAACCCTTATCGCATCCATTTGACCTTCAACCACTATAATATAGCCTGACTTTTTAGCCATATCTTTAGCCCGATGGTAGTTAAATAAATTTTGTCCTTTTTTAAATAGATATGTTTCTTTGGTATTAATATACTTTGCTTGGTCAGTCTCTCCTCGATATATTCTAGAAGAATACCCAATTATATTTCCTTTATGGTCACATAAAGGGAATGTAATTCTTTTTGCAAAAGTATCATAGTATGTATTGTTACTAATATTAGTTAATCCTAAATTCTCTAACATACTAACATCATAATCTTTTTTCAGTAAGAATGTAGTTAAAGCATTATAATCATCCTTTGATACTCCAATCCCAAAGTCTTTAATAATATCTTCATTTAAGCCACGTTCACTTAAGTACTTCTTTGCTTCTAACCCAATTTGAGAATTTAAATTATTTTGATAGTACTTATTAACTAACTTAAATAAGTCATATTCTTTTTGATACTTGGATACTACTTCAGTTTCAAAAGTATTAGTAGTATGAAATCCTATCTTATCTGCTACTATCTTAACTGCTTCAATAAAACTTACATTTTCATAGTTTTGGACAAAAGTAAATACATTACCTGCTGCCCCACAAGCAAAGCACTTATAAATTTGTTTGGACACTGAAATACTCATACTAGGAGAATGATCATCATGAAATGGGCAAACACATTTATAATCTTTACCCTTTTGGGTTACCGGAATATAACTACCAATGATTTCTACGATATTACTATTACTACGTATTGCATTTATTTCTTCATTACTAATCCTTGCCATAAATTATCCCTCTAATAATATATATTACCGGTAACCCCCTGATTTTCTTTTTTTTTTTCACAAAAAATGCAAAAAAATGCAAAACTTGACACTTTTTTGCATTTTTTGTGTAAAATTTTAACTTGTTTTTGCCGTTATGACGATTTGGCGGTCGGAATATTTTTTGCTACAAGTAACCAATATTAAGTCACTTTCCAAGGTAAGTGGTTTGCTTTTGAATTTCAAGTATTTTTTTATAACTTGATATTTTTGGTTATTATAGATTATTTTATCATTTACTTCTAAGGTATCTAAGTCATTAAATAACGCTAACGAACCACTCCCACTATGGCCTAAAATTACTACTGGGTCTTGGTAGTATATTTCAAGACCATAGTTAAGACTATTATATTTACTATCTAAATCATAGAAACGATAATAAAACCCTATTTTAGGTATAGCTAAGTAATTATTATCACTTTCTATCTTAATACTTTGATTTATTGTAATTACTTCTTTTTTAGAATGAATACTCTCATAGTTAATACTAAATATCAAACTTAGAAGAATAATTATCTTAAATATCATGTTTAATAATAATAAATAATATACTAATTACAGGATATATTAAGTACTGATAATCAAAACTCATAGTATCAGGTATATATATCTCTTTTTCCTTGTTCTTAATATCTTCTTCAGGTTCTTTGATATCTACCTCTTCGTTAGAACTCTTATTATCTTCCTTAATATCTAATTCTTTATTTTTTATATAATTAATTACCAAGGTTAAATCATTATCTTCTAATGTAACATTAAAACTATTACTTTCTATCTTATAACCCTCTTTATTAGAAGAAATAACTGTATAATCTCCTAAAAGCATATCTTTAAATGTTATATTTCCCTTAGAATTAGATATCTTACATGCTACTTCTTCATTATCACTATTATAAAGACATACTTTGGTATTACTTAAAGTATTACCTAAATCATCTTTTAAAGTTACTTTAATATTCTTTCTAATAGCATTATTTTTTAAATCAAGTATTAAGGTATCTTCACTAATCTTACTTAAATCAATAGTTCTATCTTCTACTAAGGTATAGTTCTTTATTCCTGATACTTGGCTTAATTTATATTTTCCTATACCCATAGTAATCTTAGCTTGACCATTGACATCCGTAATAAATTCAAAAGAAGTATTACCATCACTTAAAATAAATTTAGCATTCTCTTCTGGTTTATAGGTATCTAACTCTCCATAAGTTTTATTAATAATAATCTCTTTACTAGCTTCTTCTAGAGTTATATTTGCTATTGGATATTCATTATTATCATTTATTTCTACTTCATACTTAGTATTATCTTCTTTAATATTACAAGCATGTGATATTTGTTTAATATAGTATTTACCATATCCTAAGTCTTTAGAAATAAATGATAAATCATCAGCATTAATTTTATCTAATAGTTCATCCTTATCACTGTATAACCCATAGATATTCTTCGTCCTAGAACTGCAATTACTATAATACTTTAAATCTTTACTAAACTTAGTATTAATATTACCCCCAGTTACTTCAATATTCAATGTCTGTACATGAGAATAAATACTATTACTCTTAAAAGTCTTTTGACTATTATTTGCTAAATAAAGTTCATTAGCATTATTACTTATTTTCCTAAATTCGTATTTACTGCTAAACTTCTTACTAGTGTCTATCTTTATCGTATTACCCATAATAGTTAGATGTGCTGTAGTATTAGGCATAAAGTCTTCTCTATCAAAAGAATACTCTTCATTTAGATTTAACTTAATAGTTTTATTATTAAAACTTGCTTCTTTAAGCCCATCCTTAGATAGTCTTTCTATTTCTTCTAAGTAACTATCATACTTATCAGTCTTATTGCCATTCAAAGTACTGGTAAAATAAATATCAGCTTCTGGGTCAACTGTTCTCCATATTAGTACTTGAGCAGCTGCATACCATATTGGATCTGTATGGTCTTTATACATGTATCCATAATACCCATAGCTTTCTATTTTTTTCCAGGCCTCTTCACTTACACCGGCCCTTATGGCTGGTGAAGAAATAAAGCGATTATACTTTGCATTAAAGCTTAATTCTTTAAATGGTTCTAAACAGTAGACATAAGACCCACTACTACTTAGTTTTAAGAACCCCATTTGCATGTACCTTGTAGTACCTGCTTTGCTTTTATTAACGTAAGCTTGGATATAATCACCTTGGACGATTTTCTCCGCCGCATATACTTTTTTCGTTGTCATAAAAAGTACTAAAACAAAAGTTAAAATTTTTACTAGTTTTTTCATCAAAACCTCCGATTTTTCTAAGAGGGAAAATTTATCTCCCTCTACTACTCTTTATTACCGGAAAAGTGCCGATTTTCTTTTTTTTCTTTGCATTTTTTGCAAATTTCTTTTTAAAAGTGCCAAATTTGAC
>CALBBI010000019.1:0-22936 GCA_937926935.1 uncultured Bacillota bacterium | reverse complement strand
AAGGAGTGTATCAGAGTATGTTAATGTTTTACAAAGAAGACGGAAGTTATGATGTAAAGGCTTTTTATGAGCATAGACTTATTGATGAGTATCAAGAGGGATATGGTGTTGGCGAAGATGTTGGCGAAGCACGTGGCATGAAACGAGGTCAAAAGATAGAACGAGAAAATAATATTAGAATGTTATCTAATGCTGGTATTTCTAATGAGACAATATCCTCAAGTCTAAATATTCCAATTGAAAAAGTTGAAGAAATACTTAACTAGAAAAGTTTAAAATTAAAAAGAAAAGTCCATTAATTATTACTAATGATTGTTAAAGCCAAAGAAAAGCCCAAAAGAATAATAAAAAGTATAGCTAGTGTGATATAATTTTATTAACTTATATTGGAGGTTATATGTTAGAAATAAAAAATATTAAGAAAAGTTATAAAACTGGTGATTTTAAGCAAGAAGTATTAAAAGATATTTCTATTCAATTTCGAGAAAATGAATTTGTAGCTATACTAGGGCCAAGTGGCTCTGGAAAGACTACTCTTTTAAATATATTGGGTGGTCTTGATAGATACGATAGTGGCGATCTAATAATTAATAATAAATCAACTAAGAAGTTTAAAGATAGTGATTGGGATGCTTATCGAAATAATTCGGTTGGTTTTGTGTTTCAAAATTATAATTTAATTACACACATTTCTATATTAAACAATGTTGAAATGGGAATGACTTTATCTAACGTAGGGAAAAGCGAACGAAGAAGAAAAGCTTTGAAGGCTTTAGAGTTAGTGGGACTTAAAAGTCATATAAATAAGAAACCAAGTCAATTATCTGGTGGTCAAATGCAACGAGTTGCAATAGCCCGTGCGATTGTTAATAATCCCGATATTATTTTAGCAGATGAACCAACTGGAGCTTTAGACTCAAAGACTAGTGTTCAAATAATGGAACTTATTAAAGCTCAGGCTAGGAATAAATTAGTAATTATGGTTACACATAATGAAGAGTTAGCAGTGGAATATGCTACTAGAATAATTAGACTAAAAGACGGATGTATTGCTAGTGATAGTAATCCTTATGAGAAAAATAATGAAACTAACGAAGAATATAAACTTAAGAAAACTAAGATGTCTTTTTATCAAGCCTTACTTTTATCTTTAAATAATATTAAGACTAAGAAAGGGAGAACTTTGCTTACAAGTTTTGCTGCATCTATTGGAATTATTGGAATTTCATTGGTACTAGCGTTATCTAATGGTTTTCAACGTCAAATTGATAATTTTGAAAAAGATACTTTAGCGCAAATGCCGGTTGTTATCTTAAGTGAAACTCCGGTTACGGACGAAAAAACTAGTAATAGTCTATTTGGAAGTAATAGTGAAAAAGAAAAATATCCTAGTGATAATAAGGTAAGAACGTTAAAAACTTTTATGTCAACAACGCACAAAAATGATTTTAATGAAGAGTATCTAAATTATATTAAAAATATTGATAGTAATAAGATAAGTGGTTTGTCGTTTTTAAGAAGTACACATTTGAATACTTTAATTAAGGTTGATAATGAGATAAAACCATTTGATAGTAGTGTTCTAATGCCATTACCGGAAAGTTTAAATGATGATAGTAATTTGATGTTTGAAAATTTTGATTTGCTATATGGAACTTATCCTAAAAATAATAATGAATTAGTGTTAATTGTTAATGAATATAATGAAGTAGATAGTAGTATTTTTAATGCTTTAGGTTTTAAAGAAAATGATACGATATCTTTTGAAGATATTATAAAGAAAGAAATAAAAATAATTGATAATGATAGTTATTATACCCAAGTTGGTAATGTCTTTATTCCTATAACTAACTATGATAAGGCATATGAAAATAGTAATGACGTTTTAAAAATTGTTGGGGTAATGCGTGGAAAAAAAGATAATAGTTTTGCGACGATAGCAGGAACAGGACTAAGTTATAGAGATAGTTTAATGACTAAGTATATTGAAAATAATAAACAATCTAAAATAGCGGTTGCTCAAGAAAATAGTGATTATAATGTTTTAACCGGTCAAAAGTTTGGTGAAGATTTAAGTAAAGATACTATTTTAACTTATATAGGGGCTAAAGATTATCCTATAGGAATTTATTTATATCCTAAAGATTTTGAAGCTAAGAGTGAATTACTTTCTTATTTAGATAAATATAATGAGAATAAAGATGATAGTGAGAAAAATGTTTATACTGATTATGCTAGTACAGTTACCGATTTATCGGGAGGTATAATGGATGGTATAACTTTAGTATTAATTGCGTTTTCTTCAGTTTCTTTAATAGTTTCTTCGATTATGATTAGTATTATTACTTATATAAGTGTTTTAGAACGTACTAAGGAAATAGGTATTTTGAGAAGCTTAGGAGCGAGAAAGAAAGATGTTACGAGGGTATTTAATGCTGAGACTTTCTTAATTGGGTTAAGTTCAGGTCTTATTGGAATTTTAATTACATATCTATTATGTATACCTATAAATATAATTTTAAAGGCAGCAACTACTTTGGATAATGTGGCTAATCTAAATCCAGTTCATGCAATTATTATGGTAATTATCAGTATTGTTATAACTTTAATTGGTGGATTTATTCCAGCAAGAATGGCTGCGAAGAAAGACCCTGTAGAAGCTTTAAGAACAGAATAAAAACATCAGGAAACTGATGCTTTTTAAAACTTTGGCGGAATGCCATTTTCATAGAATAAATCGTTCATGGTTACTTCTAATGCGATAGATATTTGATATATCGTTTGGACAGAAAAATTTTTAGCAACTTTTGAAGATTCAATTTGACGGATAAAATCATGAGAAAGGTCTGTTTTTTCAGCAAGTTCTGCTTGTGTAAGACCTAGTTTTTCACGTCTTTTCTTTATATTTTTTCTTAAAATATCGTATACGTCTATATTCATATAAAACCACCTATAAAAAATTATCTCATTTATAGTATGGAAAATATGTGAGCTATTAATGCACAAAAGATATATTTTTGTTGCGAGCAATGCCTTTAGATGCGTGAAAAAAGCAGAGAATAGTCTCTGCAAGTAGTTTTAGTGTTTTTTAATCACTTTATATGATTTACGATATATTTTTAAAAGAAGAGGAAGTACTTTATAAAGTACTTTTTTATTAACTAAGTCAAATTCACCAATAAATTCAATATAAGTATCACCAAATCTTTCTTTGTATTTATGAAGACCACCTAAATTTTTATAAGTCGTATTAGGGTCGCCTGAAGTACCATATAAATCTAGAAAACGATAATGATTTTCAAAACAATATTTAATAGTTTCATAGTAAACACGGTTAACAGCAAATAGATATTCACCAAGTTTATTATTTCCTATATACATAGTCCACATCATGTCATTGGCTAGGCCATTAATCATGGAACATATAACGAAGTCTTCTTTATCTTTATAGGGTTCAAAAGTTTTTAAATCTTGCTCTAAACGAATTAATTTTTCTTTGCTGTCAGCTAGATTTTTTTTACTTATATTGTTGTTTTCTAAGTCAGTTTTTAACTTATTATAGTTTGTTTTGGCTTCGCTATATAATTTTTGACCATTAACCTTGATATTAAAGACCATGACATTTTTATATTCTTTGCCATATTTATATAAAGTTTTGTAGAATTTATCAGGGTATTGGATAAAATCATCTTTAGTGGCGTTAGATTTATTAAGTTCATAAAAATCATCAATATTACCATTGGTATCTAGGAAAAGATTGTAAGTGTAACTTCGACGAACGGTTTTCATGAATGTTTTAGAGATACTTTTATCTATTTCTTCCATACTTTGGTATTTTTCAAAGTATCGTCTAAAGCTATAACGAGGTTCGTTATTTTCATATAACTTTACAAAGCCTTGGTGAATATATCCTAAAGTTAGAAGGCTATTGTAAATAGATATATTATTTTTACTATTTGGAATACGATTACCATCTTTATCTATTTCTTGATACATGATTTCGGGATTTATTTTAACGTAAATGGCGTTAGTGCTTTTTAAAAATTTTTTCATACCTTTAGTGAATTCGGTTAAGATTTCTTGATTGTTAAAATCAAGAAGATAGCCACGAGGGCAATAGTAGTAACATAGATTAAAAGGCATTTTCTTTTTTAGAAGAAGGGCTGCCGCTAGTACTTTATTATCTTTTTTTAAACCGACAAAGATGGGCTCTTTATTTCTAGTTTCTTTATTAACAAGACCCCATGTAACTGATTGGAGAAAATGAGAATACTTAAAAGTGTTAAAAAACTTTAAATATTCTTCAATTGTTAGAACTTCAAATTGCATAAAATCACATCCTTTAATTATTATACCAAACATGGGAAATAGTATGAAGAAAAATATTTTATAATAATTGATAAGTTATGGTTTTTATGGTAGTCAGTTATTAGAACTTAAAATCTTAATTAATTATTTAAATTTAAGCAAATAAAAAAGTGAACTTTCCCCTGACTGAAGGAATCCACAAGGCAAGCTTGCTGGTGCATGGCACCCTTCAGTTAAATCAGCGAACTACTCACTCACTAATGGTACCTTATCATAAAATATTACATAGTGTCAACTATAATATATAATAATATTAAAAAATACTAGTTTGTACTAGCATTCGTTTTAGGTTCTTTATAAGTTTTACCTTTAGTATTAACTAAGGCTTTAACGATAGTTAGATTATTTGTTAGCTTACCACTACTTTGATTAGCAACGGCCTCTGTACTTGCAATCTTATCAATTATATCCATACCATCAATTACTTTACCAAAAGCCGCATAGGAACCGTCTAGATTAGTGGCTGTACCGAGCATGATAAAGAATTGTGAACCGGCGGTGTTAAGTCCAGTACTTCGAGCCATAGAGACAACACCTTTAGTATGTTTTAAATTATTTTTAAAATCGTTGCGGTTAAATTCACCGTCGATAGTGTATCCTGGTCCACCTGTTCCGTCTCCATTGGGGTCACCACCTTGTAATACAAAACCTGGTACTAGGCGGTGAAATGAATTATTATCATAAAAACCTTTACGTACTAAACTAATAAAATTATTAACCGTATTAGGAGCAATATCTGGATATAGTTCAATAACAATAGCGCCATAATTTTTAATATACATAGCAACAGTAGGATTTTTTGTATCATAAGCAAATTCACTTGACTCGTTAGCATCGATATTAAAATTAATACCTAAGAGATTTTCTTCTAAATTATTGCTAGAGCAGGCACTTAGAAATAAACAACTAACTAATAATAGAATTAATAAAAATTTTTTTCTCATAAAAATATCCTTTCTATATTGATTATAAATAAAATCTTTGAAATTGGCTATAAAAAGTTAGAAAAATTTTATATAATAAAGTTGGAGTTGATTAAAAATGTTAAATATTGTTTTATTTGAACCGGAAATACCGCAAAATACGGGAAATATTATGCGTACTTGTGTAGCAACGCATACGAAGTTACATCTTATTAAACCACTTGGGTTTTCTTTGGACGAAAAGTATATTAAACGTAGTGGAGTTAATTATATTAAGTATTGTGATTATACTGTGTATGAAAATATTGAGGAGTTTTTTTCTAAGAATAAGGGTACTTATTATTTTCTAACTAGGTATGGTCATAAACCACATACTAGTTTTGATTATAGTAATAAGAATGAGGATATTTATTTCTTTTTTGGGAAGGAGTCGACGGGTATTCCACCTAAAATATTAAAACCTTACATTAATAATTGTATGCGTATACCAATGACGGATAAAGTTAGAGCGTTAAATGTTTCTAACTCAGTAGCAATTATGTTATATGAGGCTTTAAGACAACAAGATTATTTAGACTTACTTAGAGAAGAACCTCATAAATCGAAGAATTTTATTGAGGAGGAAGGTTAATGTATTGCAGTAGGTGTGGGGCGGCTTTAAGTAGTAAAAGTCCGTTGTGTCCTAAATGTCATGCGATGATGAGTAGTGAGCAGTTGCAGCAGAGAAAAGAAATTAATGGGGCGAATAATGCTTATATGGAAAGACTTGATGCAATAAATAAAAGAAATGAGGGGTATAGAGAGAAAAAAATAACTAATACTAATAATGCAGCGTACTATGTGTTTTTGGCTATATGTTTAATTATTATTACTTTGATAGTAGCGTTTGTCATAGTTAGGAGATAGTTATGAATATTTTCTTAGTTTGTTTAAGTATTTTTATGGCTCGGATTGTGGATGTCTCAATAGGGGTTGTAAGGACAATTGTTATGGTTAAGGGCAGTACTAAAAAGGCGGCAATATTGGCTTTTTTTGAAGTATTGGTGTGGTATATGGCAGCTAGGGAGGCTTTAAATACTCAGGTTACTAGTGGATGGATAGCAATTTCTTATGCGGCTGGGTATGCTACAGGAACTTATATTGGGTCAATTTTAAGTAAATGGTTGGTTAAAGGTACTATGAATGTCCAAGTAATAACGGAAAAAGGAACTAAGAAAAATTTAGATTTATTAAGACGTCATGGGTATGCTGTGTCGGTTTTAGATATGGTTGATGATTATGATGGAAGATGTAAGAAAATGCTCATGATTGAAGTTAAAAATCAAAAGTTAAAGGAATTAACTAAGATTATTAGAAAATTTGATAATAAGGCTTTTATTACAGCCAGTGAAACAAAGTTAGTAGAAAATGGCTTTATAAAATAAAAATTACTAGTTTGATACTAGTATTTTTTTGATTGATAAATATAGATTATTGCAAGATTGGAACCACTCTTTTGAAACTTTTTAACAATACTATGGCTTCGTCGTTAGGAATTTTTAAAATTTCTATTATATCAATAAAAGTTTCTAGGGATGGGGTTCCTTTACCAATTTCAATACGTTGATAATGACGCCAAGATATGTTTAATAATTCGGCCATTTCTTCTTGCGTAAAACCTTCTTTAATACGATATTCTTTTAACATAATACACCTCGTTAAAATTATGTCATTTATGACATGACAGTTCCATGACATGAAAGTTCATATAAAAATTCTTATTTGATATATTAAGAAGAGTTTTGAAAAAATTTATGGTTGACACAAGAACTAATGTATGCTATCTTGGCTATGCACTTATGAAGATTATTTTAAAACTATAGTGTGGTATGATATAATTAACAAGAAATGAGGTATTAACATGGATAATCTATTAGAAGGACTAAATGAACAACAAAAGAAAGCAGTCGTACATATGGAAGGACCTTGCCTAGTAATAGCGGGAGCAGGTTCGGGTAAGACAAAAGTTTTAACAACGAGAATTGCGTATTTAATAACTCAAGGAGTAAAATCTTCCAATATTTTGGCAATTACATTTACTAATAAGGCTGCTAAGGAAATGAAAGAGAGACTTGCTAAGTTAGTGCCAGATAATTATGCTTTTTTGGGTACTTTTCACTCTTTGGGGGTAAGAATACTAAGAGAAAATTATATGTACTTAAATTTAGAAAGAAATTTTACTATTTTAGATAGTGACGATGTTTTAGGAATAATTAAGAAAATTTTAAAAGATAAAGGGATAGACCCTAAGGAATGTGCGCCATCATATATTAGAAATAGAATAAGTTTTATTAAAAATGAAAATTTAGCTGATTATGAAATAGATAAGTTTTTTAATACACCACCAGAGAAGATTGCAAAAGAGGTATATTTACAATATCAAGAAGTGTTAAAAAAGAATAATTCAGTAGATTTTGATGATTTATTAAGATTACCAGTAAAATTATTTAAAGAAAATAGGGAAGTGTTAGAACATTATCAAGAAAAGTTTAAATATATTTTAGTAGACGAATATCAGGATACAAATGAAGTACAATATCAATTTAATAAATTACTAGCTAGTAAGTATCATAATTTGTTTGTTGTTGGGGATGCTAACCAGTCGATATATGGGTTTAGAAATGCTAATTTTCAAAATATTTTAAACTTTGAGAAAGATTATAAAGATGCTTATATTGTTACTTTAGACCAAAATTATCGTAGTACGAATAATATTTTAAAAACGGCCAATTCGGTTATAAAAAATAATAAAGAACGTAAAGATTTAGAGTTATATGGCACTATTGGTGAAGGGGTTAAGACGAAGTATTTAAGAGGGTATGATGGTAAGCATGAGATTACTTTAGTAATTTCTGAAATTAAGAATTTAGTTAGTATGGGGTATCATTATAAAGATATAGGTATATTATATCGTACTAATGGACAAGCTCGTTTAGCTGAAGAAATGATGATAAAATCGGGGATACCTTATAAAGTTATTGGGTCATATTACTTCTATCAAAGAAAAGAAATTAAAGATTTACTATGTTATTTGAAATTAATAAGTAACCCTAATGATGATGTGGCATTAAGAAGAGTTATTAATGTTCCCAAAAGGGGAATAGGTCAAACTAGTATTCAAAGGATTGAGGATAGTGCGGCAAGATTAAATACGGGGATGTTTGATTGTTTGGAGACTCCAAAAGAGTTAGCATTTAAACAGTTAATTATTGATTTACGTAAAGATGCAGAAAGTCTATCGTTAACGGAGTTAATTGATACTGTTTTAGATAAATCGGGTATGAAAAGAGAACTGGAAGAAGATAAAAGTTTAGAAAATGAATTAAGGTTAGATAACTTAGAGGAATTTAAGTCTATTACGGCAACCTTTGAAGAACGTACGGGCTCAGTTAACTTAGAAGATTTTTTAGAGGAAGTTTCTTTAGTAGCGGATATGGAAGAGCATAAAGAAAATGATAATGGGGTTACATTAATGACTATCCATAGTGCTAAGGGGTTAGAGTTTGAAGTGGTTTTCTTAATAGGAATGGAAGAAGGAATATTTCCTCACCAAAATTCTTTATATGACCCTAAGGAAATTGAAGAAGAACGTAGATTATGTTACGTTGGAATTACAAGAGCTAAGCAAAGGCTTATTTTAACAAATGCGAAACGTCGTATTTTATATGGAAAAGAACAAGTTAACCCTCCATCAAGATTTATTGATGAAATAGATAGAGACTTACTGGATATTCCAAATGATAGAATGTTTGAACCAGAAAAGATTAAAGTGGAGTCTATGTATAAAGACGCTAGTGATACGGAAGGTTTTAAAGCAGGAGACGTAATAATGCATACAATTTATGGTAGAGGGGTAGTTGTTGGAGTTGATGATACGTTTGTAACTGTGGCTTTCCAAAAAAGATATGGAATAAAAAAACTTATGAAGAATCATAAGAGTATTAGAAAGGTTGGATAATATGGATTTAGTAATAATGGCAGCTGGTATGGGTTCAAGGTTTGGGGGTTTAAAACAAATTGAGGCTATGGGTCCTAATGGAGAGTTTTTAATTGATTATTCTATTTATGATGCGATTAAGTATGGCTTTGATAGAGTAGTATTTATAATAAAGAGAGAGAATTTTGAAATATTTAAAAGTACGATTGGCAAACGGGTTGAAGATAAAATTGAAGTTGTTTATGTTTTTCAGGAAGCCGATAATATTCCCAAAAATATAGATTTTACAAGAGAAAAGCCTTGGGGGACAGCACATGCTATTTATTGCTGTAAGGATGTAGTTAAGAATAATTTTGCGATTATTAATGCGGACGATTTTTATGGGGCAGATGCTTATTATAAGGCAAGTTTGTTTTTAAAAAATAATAAAGATTTTAAGACTTTTGGTATGATTGGCTATAAAGTTATGAACACCTTGACGGAAAATGGGGCAGTAAAACGAGGAATATGTCAAGAAAAGGACGGCTATTTGACATCGTTAATTGAATCTAATGTTTTAACGAATAATGGTGTTATTGAGGCAAGACCATTGGACGGCAGTCCAGCATTTACAGTATCAAAAGATACTTTGGTGTCAATGAATATGTTCTTGTTTACACCTTATATATTTGAAATATTAGATAAAGATATTAAAGAGTTTTTTTTCGATAAAGCTAATTTAGATAAAAAAGAATTTTTAATACCGGATGTAGTTTTTAATAATATTAAGAAAGATAATGTTAAAGTTAAGGTCCTTGATACTGATGGTAAGTGGTATGGGGTAACTTATAAAGAAGATAAAGATAGTGTTTGTCAAAAAATAAAGGAATTAGTTGATACTGGTGTATATCCAGAAAAGCTTTGGTAAGAAAAAAAGCCTTAAAGGCTTAAAGAATATATAAATAGACGCATAGAAAGTGGCAAATGGATGCGGCAAGGCAAAAGAAGTGAAATACACAATGCATGTATTTTTTCTTCGCTCCAATACCATATAGTAGGGCACCAACGCTGTATAGTATGCCACCAGCAAGAAGGAATGCTACACCCATACTTCCGATATTAGTTAAAAGAATTTTAAACGCTATGGTTATGGACCAACCATTTAGTAAGTGGCAGATTACTTCGCTAACTTGATGTTTATCTAAGTTAATACATGAAAGAATGATACCAATAATGGTTATAGTAGTAACAAAAGCTAAAAGGGCATAACCCCAAATACCTTTAACACCTAGGATAGCTACGGGAACATAGGTACCCCAAACTAGAAGAAAAACGTTACAATGGTCGATAACACGGAGTACTCTTTTGCCTTTTAACTTACTAGATAGTGCATGATAGATACAACTAATAGTGTATAAAAATATCATGGTAACACCAAAGGTTATGGAACATAAAACTTCCGCTACGGTACTTGATTTTACAATCATAAGAACGAGAGCAGCTATGGCAAGGCCGGCACCAATACCATGAGAAATGCTATTAATTAGTTCTTCGGCTAAGGTATAATGTGGGGTTGTGTCTTTAATAATCTTTTTCTTTTTTTGTTTCTTTTTCAATTAAATCACCAGAGATTATTATAACACTAAGTATAGAAATTAAAAGGACATTTTGATATAATGTGTATGAGAGAAAGTAGGTATATATGGAACAAGTTGAAAGTAGAATGGCTTACCTAATTGATGTATTAAATAAAGCTAATGTAGAGTATTATGTTAATGATAATCCAACGTTAAGTGATAATGAATATGATTCATTAATGGACGAGTTAATTAAGTTAGAAGAAAAGTATCCACAGTTAAAACAAAGTAATTCGCCAACTACTAAGGTGGGAAATGAAGTAATTGCGGCATTTAATAAAGTAACACATCCCACACCAATGTTTAGTTTAGCTGATGTTTTTAATGAAGACGAAGTAAGAGATTTTGATGCTAAAGTACGTAAAGAGGTAAGTAATCCCGAGTATGTTTGTGAACTTAAAATGGACGGTTTAGCAGTTTCTTTAATATATAAGGATGGAAAATTTGTTTCGGCGGCAACTAGAGGTAATGGAGTTATAGGAGAAGATATAACCCATAATGTTAGAACGATAAAGAAATTACCTTTAACGTTGCATAAAAAAGTGGACTTAGAAGTTCGTGGTGAAATATACATGAACAAAAAAGTATTTAATGAATTAAATGAAAAAAGAAAACAAGAGAATTTGAACTTATTTCAAAATCCAAGGAATGCAGCAGCTGGCTCAATTAGACAGTTAGATAGTAGTATTACTAAGGAAAGACAGTTAGATATTGTATTGTATCATTTACCTAATACGACTTTGAAAAAACATAGTGAGACGATAGAATTGTTAAAAGAATGTGGACTTCCTACTAACCCTAATAATAAGATATGTAAAAATATTGATGAGATAATGGATTATATTCATTATTGGACGGAACATAGACCCGAACTCCCTTATGAAATCGATGGTATTGTAATTAAAGTTAATGATTTGGCGATGCAGAAAACGCTTGGTTATACGGTTAAATATCCTAAGTGGGCGGTAGCATATAAGTTTCCGGCAGAGACTGTTATAACAAGACTTGACGATATAGTTTGTACGGTAGGAAGAACGGGGCAAATTACTCCGAATGCCGTTTTAGAACCAATTAAAGTAGCGGGTTCGACGATAAGAAGAGCAACATTACATAATTATCAATATATTAGTGATAAAGATTTAAGAATAGGTGATTATGTTTATTTACATAAAGCAGGCGATGTAATTCCCGAGGTTGTTGGTCCGGTTAGGGAACGTCGTGTAAATGAACTTGAACCTTATGTAATGATAGATAAATGTCCAATATGTGGCGCTAAGTTAGAAGAAAGTGCTAGTAAAATCGATTTATATTGTCCTAATGAACATTGTCCAGCGCGTAAAGTTAATAGTTTAATTCACTTTATATCTAGAGGTTGTATGAATATTGATGGTTTAGGTGAGTCCATTGTAGAAGATTTTTATAATATGGGTATTATTAAAGATATAACTGATATTTATAAGTTAAAGGATAAAAAAGAAGAATTAATTGAGTTAGAGGGCTTTGGTTCTAAGTCAGTATCTAATCTTTTGATTTCGATTGAAAATTCTAAAAATAATTCGTTGGAAAATTTACTTAATGGTTTAGGTATAAATGGAATAGGCGCTAAGACAGCAAAGATATTAGCTAAAAAGTATGAAACTATGGATAATTTAATGAATGCTAGTAGTGAAGAGTTAGAGCAAATTAAGGATATAGGTAGTACACTTTCTAATAATATAAGTAATTACTTTGATAATCCAAAGAATAGAATATTAATTCATGAACTAAAAGATATTGGAATAAATATGGAGTATAAGGGTGAGAAGATTATTCAGGATGAAGCATTTACGAATAAAAAGTTTGTTTTAACGGGGACGATAAGTTTTTTGAGTAGAGACGAGTTAAAGAAGATTATTGAAGATCGTGGGGGAGAAGTAAGTGGCTCAGTAAGTAAAAAGACAGATGTTGTAATTGCAGGAGAAAACCCTGGTTCGAAGTATGATAAGGCGAAGGCTTTAAATATTCCAATTTGGGATGAGGTATCGCTTAGAAATTATTTAGGGGAGTAATTTGCGAAAAAGAATATAGTGTAGTATAATTAAAACTACAAAACGGAGGTAAGAATGAAAAAATTAATGAAGGAAAATAAACCGATTTTCTTTATGATAGTGATTGTAATTGTGTGTGCAATTATAAGTGTGGCATTGTTATTTAAGTATTTCTACTTTGGTAATGGTGGAACAAAATATGGGGATCGCTTAGATGGAATAGATAAGGTTGCTATAACTGATAGTAAAAGGTTAGATGTTGAAGCTAAGGCTAAAGAGTCTAAGGGTGTTAGTAATGCAGAAGTTTTGGTAACAGGAAAAATTATATATATACGTATCTCTTTTGATTCAACAGTTAGTTTAGTAGACGCCCAGAGTACGGCTGTTAAATTATTAGAAGAATTTAGTGACGAAGAGAAGAATTTCTATGATGTTCAATTTACTTTAGTTCAAGATGCGACTGATAATTCAGCAGGATTTAAGATAATGGGTGCTAAGAATGTTAATGGTTCAAACTTAGTTTGGAACAATAATAATATTAGCGAGAAAGAATAAGTTGTTATGAAAAAAAGTGTTAAACGGATTTTATTAGTAATTCCAGTAATTGTATTTATTGTAGTAGCTACTTTGATAATAATGAATGTTTTGAAAGATGAAAATAAGTTGACTGTTAAAGAAAAAGAGTGGATAAACAATAACTTATCCACAGTTCAAAATGTTAATATTATTAATAATTTAAGTGTATTTGGGGCGAATGGTAGCGGAATATTTTATGATTTCTTGAGTGATATGAGTAAAGAATATGGCCTAAAGTTAAACCCTGTAACTTATAATAATGGGGAGTCTAGTGTAAGTCATGGTTTTATGGCTACTAATAGTTTAGATGATAATTCGTTAGTTATTTATGAAGATAATTATGTTTTGATAAAGAAAGATTATGAAGTAATTACGGATATTGCTAGTCTTAGTAGTAAGAGTATCGGTGTACTTAGTAGTGATGTAACTTACTTAAATTCTTATTTGAAATCATTTAATTTAAAACTTACATCGTATGAAAATAAGAAAGCTTTAGAAGAGGCTTTTAGTAAAGATTTAGATTATATTTTAGTACCTAAATATGAGTATTTAGACTATATTATCGCTAATGATTATCAAATATCTTATCATTTTAATGATATTAAAAGATATTATACATATGAATTACAAGGTGATTATTTCAGTAGTATTATAAAGAAGTATTTTACAAAGTGGAATGGTAAAAACTTTGATAGTTCTTATAATAAAGCTATGAAACAAGCTTTAATTGAAAATTTGAAATTAACGGATAGTGATATTAAACAGTTAAATTCGAAAGTATATAGTTATGGTTTTATAAATAATAGTCCTTATGAGATTATTATGGGGGGTAACTACGGAGGAATTATCTCAGTATATTTGAATAAATTTAGCAAGGTAGCGGGAGTTGATTTTAAATATAGTAAGTATCGTAGTTATAAGTTGTTAACTAATGCGATAAATGATGGATCTTTAGATTTATACTTTAATTATTATACGTTAACAAATAATTATAAAGAAATTAATACCCATATGAATATTGAATATAATATTATTGCTAAAGAAAGTAATAGTATGGTAGTTAATTCTTTAGATTCTTTAAAAGGAAAGACAGTGTATGTATTACAAGATAGTATGCTTTATAATTATTTATCGACAATTGATGATATAACTATTAATACTTATCGTAATGTTAAGGAATTAAAAAAGTTAGCAAAACAAGATAATATTATTATGATTGACCATAATACTTATGAGACTTATGCTAATAAAGAATTATCGGGGTATACAATTAGATATACAAGTAATACGGATGGAACATATAACTTTAAAGTTAGAGAAGATGGACCATTCTATAAAACTTTGAATGCTTTTATTAAATTACAAGATCCTAATTTAACGATAAATGAAGGATTATATAATTATACTAAGACATTAAAGAGTGGTACAGTGTTAGGAACAATTGCTAAGTATTCATTGTATTTAATTATTGGTTTTGTAATAATAATGTATCTTTTGTATAAGTCAACTAAGAGAGTTAAGATATCAAAGAAGATTAAAAAAGTAGAAAAGATTAGATATATTGACCAATTAACATCGTTAAAAAATCGTAATTATTTAAATGAAAATATTAATGCTTGGAATAAAAATACAATTTATCCACAAGCTACTATTGTACTTGATTTAAATAGGTTACAAGAAATTAATGATACATTAGGGTATGAAAAAGGCGATAGGCAAATTAAAGCGGCCGCTAATATCTTGATTAAAACCCAGTTAGATAATAGTGATATTATGAGAACTGATGGTAATGAATTCTTAATTTACTTAGTAGGGTATGAAGAAAGACAAATAATTAGTTATATTAAGAAATTATATAAGGAATTTAAAAGCTTACCTTATGAGTATGGAGCGACAATAGGGCATAGTATGATAACTAATGATTTAAAATCTATTGAAGACGCTATTAATGAATCGGTAGAAGATATGAAACAAAAAAAGCAAGATTTAAATAGGGAGTAATATATGAGGAGAAGGTTTAAGAAATTCTTAAGAAATTTTTGGCTAGTATTAAATAAACCAGAGATTTTGATATTACCAGGAAATCTTGCTTTTTTCTTTATTCTTTCTGTAGTACCAATATTAACATTAATAAGTTATGCTGCATTCTCACTTAATTTATCAATGAATTTTATTACGGAGTTTTTAACAAGAGCGTTTGGTAATGATATAAGTAGTTTAATAATACCTAATGTTAGTATTGACCATATATCTTTAAGCTTTTTTCTAACTTTGATAGTTGGTTATTATACGGCATCGAAGGGTGCTAGTTCGATAATAATTACTTCAAATACAATATATAATGTACCAGATAAAGGGTATATTTACAGGAAGATCAAGGCTTTAATTATGACATTTTTTATTGTTATTCTATTTATGTTTATCTTAGTAGTGCCATTATTTGGTACGAAAATAATTAGTTTAATTAAAATGGTAAATATGGATAGTAATATAGCTATGAAGATAGAAATGATTTTTAAGACCTTGCAAGGTCCTATATCATGGTTAGTTATATTTATGCTAATAAAGATACTATATACAATGGCACCTGATAGAAAAGTACCTAGTAAGGATGTTAATTATGGGGCATTATTTACTTCAGTGGGGTGGATAGTTGTTACAACAATATATTCATATTATATAAATAATTATGCTCATTATAGTACAATATATGGAGGTCTTGCTAACTTAGTTATTTTGTTATTGTGGTTTTATTTACTTGCATATATCTTTGTGGTAGGAATAGCATTAAATTATAGAGAAGAAGCTAGTAAGTTACAGGATACAACGAGAATAAAGATTATTAAAACAGATAATTTAAAAAAATAGTATAAAATATTAATATAGAAATATAATAATAAAGAATTAAATGATGTATTTTAATTCACGTGATATCAAATTAATATAGTGGTATTAAAAGATATTGCAAAGGTCCGGGATTGTATCCTGGATTTTTTTTGGTACAAATGTAGTTGTGTAAAATATACATAAATGATAAAATAAGAACGAAAGTAAGTGATGTTGTGATAGACTTAAACTTTAAAAATATTAAAGAAAAAGCTCGAAAAGTTTTTAAAAGTCATTATGTTATTTTGGTTTTAGCGTGTGCGTTAGCGGCTTTAGCGGGAAGTGAGTTTGCTGGTTCTTTATCAATAAATGAAACTACAGATATGTTTAATCAAATTAAATATGTAATGCCAGGAGTACATGATAAAGTTGAAAATATTAAAAATACTGCCGCTAGTGCAGGAGAAAAAATTGCGGAAAGTGGGGTATTTACAAAACAAAGAGGAGTTTTTTCATTGATATTAAACTCAGTAGGAAGTAATAAAATATATTTCTCTTTTTTTTCTTTGATTAATTCTATTATTAAACAAGATAGTATTACAAATATTATTTTAACAATTTTAATATATGCTTTTTATAGTATGATTTGGTTTTATATTGTAAATGTTTTTGGTACTATAATTAGAAGAGTGTTTTTAGAAGCTAGAACTTATGAAAAAGTTAAAGTAGAAAGATTTTTATTTTTATACTATGTAAAGAAGTGGACTATGGCGGCATTTACCCTACTTAGGACTTCTATTCAACAATTTTTATGGGGTTTAACAATAATAGGTGGTGTCATTAAGTATTATTCCTATCAATTAGTGCCTTTTATTGTGGCTGAAAATCCTAGTATTCCTAGTGGTGAAGCGATAAAGTTATCGAGAAATATGATGGCTGGCTATAAATTTAAGAAGTTTTTATTAGATATGAGTTTTATTGGTTGGGAAGTATTGGGTATTTTAACATTTAATTTAAGTAAGATATTCTTTTCTAACCCTTTTAAGTTAGCAACTGATACTGAGTTTTTTGCATTGTTAAGAAATGAGTGGGTAGCTTCTAAGAAAGAAGGCTATGAATATTTTATTGATACATATTTATATAAAAAAGCTTCAAAGAATGAATTAGAAAGTACTTATTTGGATATAACTAATAAAATGAAGGAGCAAGCTCCTAAGTTAGAAGAAAGAACTGGTTTTAAAGGCTATTTAGATAATAATTTTGGAATTACTATGTACAGTAAGAAAGAAAATGAAATGTTAGAAAAAGAACAAATTAGACAAGCTTCAATTAATTCGTACTTAGATATTATGCAAAGAAATAGTTATCCGGAGGCACTTTATCCAATTGCAGGGAAGAAGAAAAAGAATAGGTTAGAAACTTTGAATTATTTAAGACATTATACTATACCATCATTAATGCTACTGTTCTTTATTTTATCGTTTGGTGGTTGGCTTTGGGAAGTTATTTTACATATAATTTCGGATGGTAGTTTTGTTAACCGGGGAGTACTTCATGGGCCGTGGTTGCCAATATATGGAGCTGGTTGTGTTTTAATACTTACTTTGTTATATCGTTTTAGGACAAATCCTTGGGTATTATTTCTTTTAACTATGGTACTTTGTGGCATTGTTGAATATTATACTAGTGTTTATTTAGAATTTACTCATAATGGGACTAAGTGGTGGGATTATACTGGGTATTTCTTAAATATAAATGGTCGTGTTTGTGCAGAGGGGTTATTGGTATTTGGATTAGGAGGGGTTGCTATGACATATTTTTTAGCACCAGTTTTAGATAATTATATAAGAAAGATTGATTTTAAAGTGTTAGTAATAATTTGTGTTGTTTTAATTAGTCTTTATATTATAGATAGTGGATATTCTAGGAAGAATCCTAATGTAGGGCATGGAATAACTGATTATGAAGCTTACTTAGTAAATAGTGAGGAGGTAAGATTATGATATCTATTTTTCTTTCACCATTATATTTGTTAGTTAATTATTATTTGTTTAGAAGAATACTTAAATGGTTTCATGTTACGAGTAATTATTTTAAGAACAATGTTTTTAAATATGTGTTGCTTTCTATATACTTTTTATTTGCAATATCACCATTAATTGGTTTTTTATTGCCAAAATCTAATTTAGAAAGGTTATTAGTATGTACAGGAAATTATTGGCTTGGATGTATGCTTTATATCTTTTTAACTATATGTGTAGCGGATATTATACGTATTGTTTTAAAAAAGAGTAAGAAGTATGATACGAGTAGATTATTTACTGCTAAGGCTTATTTTTATAATGGGTTAGTTTGTATAGCAATTATTGTTTTTATTTGTACTTATGGTGTAGTTAATGCAAGAATTGTACATACGACGAAGTATGATGTTTTGATAAATAAAAAAGTAGAAAATATAAATAACATGAAAGTTGTTTTAGTAGCTGATTTGCATATTGGGTATAATATTGGAGCGGCTCAAATTGAGAGAATGGTTAATAATATTAATGCGGAAAAACCAGATATTGTGGTTATGGCAGGAGATATTTTTGATAATAGTTATGACGCTATTAGAGAGCCAGAAAAAATAAAAGAGTTGTTTAAGAGTATAAATTCTAAGTATGGGATTTATGCTGTTTATGGAAATCATGATATTTATGAGAAAACATTGGTAGGATTTACGTTTAAACAACATGATAAAAAAATGAGTGATACTCGTATGGATGAACTTTTAAAAGATAGTAATGTAATGTTACTTAGAGATGATTATGTATTGGTAGATGATGCCTTTTATTTGATAGGAAGAGCGGATGCAACAAGACCAGGACGAGATATTGATGTAAGAAAAAGTCCAGAGGAGTTAACTAAAGATTTAGATAAAACGAAGCCAATATTTGTTATTGACCATCAACCAAGGCAGTTAGAAGAACTTAATGATGCAGGGGTAGATTTAGATTTATCGGGGCATACGCATGATGGTCAAATGTTTCCGGGAAATGTTACGGTTGGTTTAATGTGGAAGAATCCTTATGGTAAAAAGAAGTATGGGAATATGAATAGTGTGGTTACTAGTGGTGTTGGGTTATATGGCCCTAATATGAGGGTTGGCACTATTGCAGAAATTACTTCTATTAATGTAAAATTTAGTGAATAATTTAGAAGATTAATCTTATTTAAGGTTAGTCTTTTTAAAAGTCGTTAGAAAAAGGTGCAAAATGTTGATTTTTTGGCTATTTTTAGGGCTTTTTTTGAACATGCTAAAAATTATGCCAAAATACAATAAAATGTGCTATACTTTGTATATAGAATATGGACTATTAGTTCACTTGGAAAGAAGGGTATTTTATGTTATTTGCACAAAATAAACAAAATGGGGGGGGTACTTTTACTACTAAGTAAAATATCTTTCTATGGTACAACATTAATTTTAGTAATACTAATCTTAGTACTAAGCCTTAAATTTAATAAGAAAACAGAAGAAAAAATTAACAATGAAGTTAGTAATGAATATATTGCTAGCTATTTTGATGGTGAATATCAAAATGAAATTCCAGGTAAAGACGACGGATATGTTGTAGAAAAAATAGTTTGCGATAATGGAGCAACAGCGACATGGGATAATGAAGAATGGGGAATAAATATAAGAGATGCTTCTCAAAAGATTAAATGCAGCATTTATTTTATTAAGGCTAAGTATGATTTTTATATTACAGGTGAAGAGCAAGTATTTATTGTACCAAAGACAGGAATATATAAAATAGAAACCTGGGGTGCTCAAGGTGCTGGATGGCAAGGCGGCCCTAGTGGAAATGATAGAATATCTGGAGGCGTAGGAGGATATTCTGTTGGTTATATAGATCTAAAGGCTAGTATGGCTTTGTATATTAATATAGGTGATCAATTTAAAAAGTTAAGCACTGGCATTAATGGTGGTGGTGCAACCCATGTGGCTATGAAATCTGGGTCACTTAGTACATTGAAAAAATTTAATGAAAGTATAATTTTGGTATCAGGCGGTGGTGGTGGTTCTGAATGGCTTGATGGTAAAGGTGGTTCAGGTGGTGGCTATATTGGAAACAATGGTGAGAATAAATCTAGCACAGTAACTGGTGGTACTCAAATATCTGGTGGAAAATCCTCCAGTATAAATTCTTTAAGTAATACGACAGCTATTTATGATGGAAGCTTTGGTGTAGGTGGCTATTCTGTAGATGGTGATGGCGGCGGTGAAGGAGGCGACGGCTACTATGGTGGTGGCGCATCTAGTTATGGCTATGGTGGTGGCGGTGGTTCTGGCTATATTAGTAATCCATTATTAACAAATAAAGCTATGTACTGTTATAACTGTGAAGAATCAAGCGAAGAGAGTACTAGAACCATATCAACAACATGTGCTGAAGAAACACCGATATCAAACTGTGCCAAAAAAGGTAATGGCTATGCTAGAATAACATATATAGGATAAATAATATAAAACTAAAATTGACCTGAAGGTCTTTTTTTAATATAATTAATTGTGTGTAAGAGAGGTAAAAGAATGAATAATAACATAATAGAACAATTAGCTAGTACTTTGAAAATTAGTACTAAACAAATAGAAGAAGTATTAAGCTTACTTAGTGAAGGGGCAACTATACCTTTTATAGCTAGATATAGAAAAGAACGTACAGGAAATCTTAATGAAGATCAAATAAGAGCGATAGAAGAACAATATAAATATCAAGAAAATTTATTAAAACGTAAAGAAGATGTTATAAGATTAATTGATGAGAAGGGTCTTCTTACTGAGGAGATAAAAAATAGTGTTCTTGCTTGTACTAAGTTAACAGAAATTGAAGATGTTTATAGACCATATAAAGAAAAGAAGAAAACTAAAGCTACGGAAGCAATTAAAGCGGGGTTAGAACCGTTAGCTAAAAAAATTATGGCTTTTCCTACTAAAGGAAGTATGGAGACTTTAGCAAGTGGTTATAATATGGATGTAAATAAAGCAGTGGAAGGTGCGTCCTATATCATTGCGGAATGGATAAGTGATAATGCAAATACAAGAAAGTATATAAGACATTATGTCTATAATAATGGATTAATAACTTCGAAGTTAAAGCCAAAGGCGGTAGACGAAAATAAACTATATGAAATGTATTATAATTTTAGTGAGAGAATAAAGTATGCAAAACATTTTCATATTTTGGCTATGAATAGAGGAGAAGACCAGAAAATACTTAGTGTAGGATTAGAGTATGATTTAGATTATATTCAAGCTAATCAGGAGAATAAATGGATTAAAAATAAAGAATCTTATGTTGTAGATGTTGTAAAAGCCAGTATTAAAGATTCATTAAAAAGACTTATTATGCCTAGTATTGAAAGAGAGATTAGAAGTGAATTAACGGATAGTGCGAGTAGAAAAGCGATTGAAACGTTCCAAGCTAATTTAGAAAATCTTCTTTTAACAAGACCGGTTAAGAATTCAAGAGTTTTAGGGTTTGACCCAGCTTTTAGAACAGGATGTAAGTTAGCGGTTTTAGATTATAGTGGGGCTTTACTTGAAATTGCCGTTATATATCCTCATGAACCGCATAATGATAAAGCGGGTAGTGCTAAGAAGATGTTGGAATTAA
The DNA here is from genome assembly GCA_937926935.1 of uncultured Bacillota bacterium. Lineage (GTDB taxonomy): Bacteria > Bacillota_I > Bacilli_A > RF39 > UBA660 > CAG-605. The sequence continues at coordinate 964 of CALBBI010000019.1, read as the reverse complement.
TTGATAAATATAATATTGATTTAATTGCGATAGGCAATGGGACGGCTTCGCGGGAGAGTGAAAAGTTTGTCAGTGAGGTTATTAAGGGCACTAAAGTTAAGTATGTAATTGTTAGTGAAGCAGGTGCTAGTGTATATTCAGCAAGTCCGCTAGCTAAAGAAGAATTTCCTGATTTAACAGTTGAAAAACGTAGTGCAGTGTCAATTGGACGTCGTATTCAAGACCCACTTTCGGAGTTAGTTAAAATTGACCCTAAATCAATAGGTATCGGGGAATATCAACATGATGTTAATCAAAAAGAACTTAATGAATCATTAGATTTTACAGTTTCTAAGGTTGTAAATGAAGTGGGAGTTAATGTCAATACAGCGTCAAAGTCGATTTTAAAATACATTTCGGGGTTAACGAAGAGTGTTATTGAAAAAATTTATAAAGCTAAGGAAGAGAAAGCTTTCACTAGTCGGGATGATTTAAAGAAAGTTAAAGGAATTAGTGATAAAGTTTATGAACAAGCTGTAGGGTTCTTACGAGTTAAGGGTGCTAACCCATTAGATAATACGGGAATACATCCAGAGTCATATGAGTTAACGAATAAGTTGTTAAAAGAATTAAACTTAGATATTAAGGATATTAATAGTGTGGCTTTTAAGGATGTTTTAAGTAAAGCTAATGTTAAAGAGTTAAGTACGAAGTTAGAAAGTGATACTTTTACAATTGAAGATATTATTAAAGAATTAAGTACGCCAGGACTTGACCCAAGAGATAGTTTAGAAGCTCCTATTTTAAAGAGTGATATTCTAGAACTTAAAGATTTGAAAGTTGGTATGGAATTACAAGGAACAGTTAGAAATGTTACTAGTTTTGGGGCTTTTGTAGATATTGGACTACATGATGATGGCTTAGTACATATTTCGAAAATGGCTAAAACTTTTGTTAAAGACCCAAAGGAGGTTGTTAACGTGGG
>CALBBI010000018.1:0-2814 GCA_937926935.1 uncultured Bacillota bacterium | reverse complement strand
CGAGCAATAGCTATTAATCTATCAATATCAAGACAACATCCACTTGATATAACTCTACTCATAAATACCTCCTAGAATATTTTATGTGATATAAAACCAAATGAACACATAAAAAGATATACTAATCGCTTAATATATCTTCTAACTTTGTATACTCTAAATCTACAATGTCTTCTTCTTTTCTAAAACAAACATCCTTAAAATTACAAAATTGACATCCAACAAGTTCACCATTAATTCTTTTAGGGTTAATATCAAAATTAGCATTATCAATACTTTCTACAACTTCATCAATCTTTTCATCTACTAAAGAACTAATCTTCTCAATATTCTCACTACTAACTAACTTCGCATAGCTTGAAAAGCCCTTACTAGTAACACTCATACCCTTAATTACTTCACTATTTTCATAACTACTGTCAAACTTATTTATCAAGTCTTCATCATCAATTGTAAACCCATCCAACTTAAGTTTCTCCCTTAAATCTTCTTCAACATCATCACAATCAACACTTGAATTATTAAGTATCTTTTGTAAATAAAAACCCGTTATCTTAATATTTTTATGTAAACCATTCTTTGTCAAATAAATATAAACCGGTAATTGTAAATGTAAACCATAATTAATATTATCTAACGTAGTCTCCACACTTCCTGTCTTATAATCAATAATAGCTACTAACCACCTACCACTATCTTCCTCTAAATACTTAATCTTATCCACAAACCCTAAGAAATTAATCTTAAGTTTACTACTTTTATCAACACTAATATGTTTTTCCGTTAATACTTTATTATACTTTGAATATCCTTCTTGAAAACGAATAGTCCTAATTATAAACTCTAAATTAGTATATAACTTCTCACAAAAGAACTTTTCCTTCGCATTCAACCCTTTTTTACTTAAATAAGCTTCATAATTACTTCTTAAATCAAAACCATCTTCATACATTTTAGATAAACAATCATGAAATAAATTACCTAAAAACGCTGCAAAAGTATCTGTAAAAGGATCTAACTTCAAAACATTCTCAATATAAAATCTAAAAGCACACAAATAATAATTATTCATACTGGAATAAGATAAATTAATCTTACCCTTTAAATACTCATCCAAATCCTTAAAATCAATATAATTATATTTATTATCATAACTATTATAAGTAGTATCTAAATACGTATTTAATAACTTCTTTAACTCTTCACTCTCCTCATTATAATTAATATATTTATCTAAATCTTCTCCCAATACTAACCTATTGTATATATTAGAATACTTATACTCTATTTTAACATCTACAACCGTCTTAAAATTCAAATCATTAAGTAATGGACTAGGATAAAAACTACTATAATAATCTTTATCTTTATAACTTATTACTAAGTTAGGAAAATATAACATTTTCTTTTTAATATTCTCTTTATTTAAGATTAATCTATCTAAAGAAGTTAATAGACCCAATACTTTTCTATCTTTATCTTTTATATATTCTTCATCATGACTTATACTAGGAACACTTCCTAAATTACATCCCATTAAGTAATATGTCTTACTAGTATCTACCATATCATTTATACTAATAACATTAACCCCCGTTTTATAAGTATCAGTCTTAATACTAGCATTCTTTATCTCTTCCGTTATTATATCTATATAAGTATTATCAATATCTTTAACAAAATTATAATCATTTATTATATCAATTAACTTATTTTTAACTTCTCCATCTTTAACCTTATTTAAAGCATCTTCAATATTCAAAGTTTCTTTTAATGTCTTTAAGAAATTTACAACACTCTTAGTACCATATATCTTCTTACTAGTATGTAAATTTATTGGTATTCCATAAAACCTAAATATCTTTTCAATATCCGTTTCATAATCACTACCAACATTAACTAAATAAATATCATTTAAACTCTTTGTCTTTAAATCTTCTCTTATCCTTGACGCTACAAATAATACTTCATCAATTTGCTTACTAAATTCATACGCAACTAAGTCAGTATTTTCTTTTTCATAAGTTACATCAATATACTTAAAGTTATACTGTTCTAACTCTTTTTTTAAAAAAGGGTCAACTAAGTACTCTCCAATAACTACAATTCTTGTAATATTCTTTCTAAATAAATCATTCTTAATAAGTAAGTTATTAGCTTCTAAAGTATCTTTTATTTCTTTTAAAGGTTCATAATCAATATAGATATTATCTAAGTATTTAACTGCTACATCATAACTAAGACCATAATGTTTAACTAAAAAATATATGGCTTCTTTTCCATAAGTTCCATAATATTCCTTCATAAATTCATTTAACGTATAAAACTTTAAGTTAAGCATTATTTTTTTATTCGTTAATTCTTTTAATATTTGATTTCTTATTTCATTTGATGTAATAACAATATCTTTATCTTGTAGTAATTCAACCATGATAACCTCCCTAAAATTTTATCTATTTATTATTTTTAATAACACATATATAAGGATAAAGAACCCTAACCCCATAAGTATTATATTAGTAGGAGTTTCCCCAAAAGTATCAACTAACTTTGTATAAAAGTCCATAATTATTCCTACTACCGAATTTTTAACCCCGGTAAAAAATTCTATTATTTCTTCTTCAAAATGATTAGCTAAATTAAGTAAATTTATCATAAAATACCAACTTTCTCATAAATATTATAATACATCCTTGCTTTTTTGACAATTTTTTGTTATTATATTGCTGCTTATGGCGGAATTGGTGAAGTGGTTAACACGCCGGATTGTGGCTCCGGTATGCGTGGGTTCGATCCCCACATTTCGCCCCATTT
>CALBBI010000017.1:0-3192 GCA_937926935.1 uncultured Bacillota bacterium | reverse complement strand
ACTCTCCTACTTTGTTGCAAGCCCATGATTCTTTTAGATTGGCGCTTTCTAAGTAGTAAGCAAAAGCATGCTCATAGTCTTTTTTTTCTTCACATAATTTACCAAGGTTGTTATAGGCATAGGCGTAGTTGTGGGCAGCTGCTTCTTGGAAATGCTCTTTAGCTTTGGTGATGTCTTTACTTAAAGGGTATATACCATGAAGATACATATTGCCAATACTATTTTTAGCGGCGATATTACCGAGTTTTTCGGCTTTAAGGAGATAATCATAGGCTTCTTGGAAATCGCTATTAGACTTAGTACCTAGGTTACCACGGAAAATCATTGCTCCCATTATATATAAAGCCCCAGCGTGGTTTTGTTTAGCAGCAATTTCAAAGTACTTGAATGCTTTTTCATATCTTGGATAACCTGCTGTATTACCACAATATTCTTCAATACCTAGTTCAAAACTAGCGTAGGCATTGCCCTCTTCAGCTAATTTTTTCATACTATAATCATAGTTAATACTTTCTTTAAACTTTAGAGCCAGGTAGTCTTGAAGGCCGTTGTAACTCATATAAGTATCATTAAGTAGCTCTTCAATAGATTCTTTTTTGATATCTTCTTCGTATAATGGTTGTTTGTTATATACAGATGTATAGATAATTATTGACACTAATGCTTCGTAGTATTTGGAATTTTGAATGTAGGTACTTAAATCATTTATTAAAGATTTAGGGACACGAATATCGTTTTTAGCAATATTGTACATTTTATAAGCTAGAGCTTTACTATTAGGGTTTTGATTAATATAAGAAGTTTGGTTATCGTTTATGATATGTAGAGTACTGTCCATAATACTTAGAATACTTATGATAGTTTGAGCAAATTCATTTGGGTCTTGATGGTATTTTTTCTCACGGTTAATGATTATTTGTTTATAATCATCTTTTATAGAGCGGCAACCAACACAGTAATTATTGATTGTGGTATCGTTTATGTTGTCGACATTAAAAATAAGACAGAATAATTCAGTTTGAAGAGCTTGAGATTTGTTCTTAGATAGTTCTTTTATTGTTTTAAAAAAGTTTCCTAAGCTTAAGTGATTATCAGTGGAATTCATTTTTATATATTGTTTTGACATATTTGCCTCCAGATAAAGATATTATACCATGATTGTGGATTTTTAAAAAATATTTCTTAATTGTGTGGATTTATATTACTTTTACTTTACATAAAATAAGAATATGATGTTATAGAGGAGTGAAAAAATGAAAAAAGTTTGGAAAAATTATAAACAGACAATAATTCTGTTAATGGCACTTGTAATTGGTGCTGTAGTGGGTTTGGTTTTTGGGGAGAAGGCTTCAGTACTAAGTCCTTTAGGTGATTTATTCTTAAACATGATGTTTGTTATTATCGTACCATTGATTTTCTTAACGATTACAACATCGATTGCTAAGATTAAGCAACCTAAAAGAGTAGGAAAAGTATTAACAAATATTTTCTTAGTCTTTATTATTACTTCTATACTTGCTTGTATAGTGGGACTTGGCACTACTTTTGCTACAAAGTTAGTTAATCCAGAAGATTCTAGCGCAATATTAGCATCAATGGATAGTAGTGCGACAGAAGATGTTGAAATGAATATCTTAGAACGTACAGTTAGTGTTATAAGTGTTGATGATTTCACAGGTATTTTATCAAGACAAAATATTATTGCATTAGTTCTTTTCTCAATTATGATTGGACTTGCTATTAGTAAGGTTGGAGAAAAAGCTAAACCGTTAGTTGATGTTTTAGAAGCATGTAATTTGGTAGCATTAAAGTTTATAGACTTTGCATTCTATTATGCCCCTATTGGACTTGGTTGTTATTTTGCAGCTTTAATTGGTTCATTTGGAGCATCTATTGCGGTAGGATATGTTAAGACTTTTGTTATTTATTTAATTGTTTCTGTTCTTTATTACTTCGTTGTGTATGGAATTCTTTCCTATATTGCTGGTGGTAAGGAAGGTACTAAGAGATTCTTTAAATATGTAATTCCTACTACGGCGACTTCAATTTCAACTTGTTCTTCAGCAGCTTGTATTCCTGCTAATATTCAAAGTTCAAAGAATATAGGCGTTCCTGACGATATTGCTGAAACTACTATTCCACTAGGATGTAGTTTCCATAAAGATGGTTCAATTATTGGTAGCGTATTTAAGATTATGTTCTTAGTATACTTATTTGGTACTAATATTTGGTCTTGGCAAGGAATTTTACAAGTTGTAGCAACTGCTTTTGTAGCTAATCTATTAATTACAGCTGTTCCTATTGGTGGTGGTACTATTAGTGAAATGATGATTCTATCACTCATGGGATTTCCAGTAGCATCGTTACCTATTCTAACAATTATTGCCACTATTATTGATGCTCCAGCTACAATGTTAAATGTTGTTGGTGACTGTTGTTCTTCAATGTTAGTCGCAAGAAGAGTTGATGGTAAAGATTGGATTCATGCTAAAGATAAAAAAGATAATGTAGTTGAAACTAAGGCTTTAGTTAAAAAAGAAAAAGAAACTGATACTAAAGCAAAAAGTAAGAAAAAAACTAAATAAAAAGAGATAAAAAATAAAGGCATCGAAATGATGTCTTTTATCGTGTCAATTTACGGATGGCTTCCTTAGATTTTTCTTCGGTTAGGCCACCTTCATTAAAATCAGTTTGAACAAAGTTAGGCAGTTCAAAGCCAGCAAAGTAATCGTCGTCAAGGATAATGTAGTTATTGACGGGATTTTCTTTTAAAAACCTTTTTATTTCTTCGCCTTTTTGATAGTTTAAAACTTTTGTAGTAGCGATTATAGGAATGTTATGTTCTAATAAAAATTTTAATACTCCAGGAAAATATGCTTTATCACGGATAGTTGAGGTTATTACTACTTTAGCGTTAGTTGCGGCAATAATTTTATTAACATTTGCGATATTAGTTGGGTCTAATTCCATAATATGGCGTTTAACAACATCATCTTCGTTGTTGTGGTCTTTTAAAATAGTCTCTATATACGTTCCATTGGTTAGAACTCCGTCAATATCTAAAAAGATTATCTTTTCCATATCATTTATCATATTATTACTTCTTTCTATTTACTTCAAAAAGAAAACGGCTTGATTAAGCCATTACGTTTTCTTTCATAAAGCGACTTATAAAAATGTTATTAACTACAG
>CALBBI010000016.1:0-18251 GCA_937926935.1 uncultured Bacillota bacterium | reverse complement strand
AGGGATACCGTTTCAATATTATTGATACCCCAGGACACGTAGACTTTACTGTAGAGGTTTCTCGTAGTTTAAGAGTATTAGATGGTGCTGTTGCTCTAATCGATGCTCAAGCTGGCGTTGAACCTCAAACTGAAACTGTATGGAGACAAGCAACTGAATTTAAAGTTCCAAGAATTATTTTCGCAAATAAAATGGACAAAATGGGAGCTGATTTTGTATACAGTTTAGATACAATTGACAAGAGATTAGGCGTAAATGCCAAACCAATCGAATGGCCAATTGGACAAGAATCAGAATTCAATGGAATTATTGATTTAGTAACAATGAAAGCTTATCAATATGACGGTGAACAAGCTGAAAATCCAGTAGAAATCGAAATCCCTGCAGAATTAAAAGCTGAAGCAGAAAAGAGACGTTCTGATTTAGTTGAAACTGTAGTTGAATTTGATGATGAATTAATGGAAAAATACTTAAGCGGTGAAGAACTAACTATCGAAGAAATCAAACATTGTATCCGTAAAGGAACACTTGCTGCTGAATTCTTCCCAGTTATGTGTGGTACTGCTTTAGGAAATATTGGTGTTAAATTATTACTTGATGCTGTTATTGATTATTTACCAGCACCAACTGATATCGAAGCAATTGATTGTACAGATGTTAAAACTGGAGCAGACGTAAAACGTCATCCAAAAGATTCTGAACCATTCACAGCTTTAGCATTCAAAATTATGACAGACCCATTCGTAGGAAGATTAGCATTCTTTAGAGTTTATTCTGGACACTTACAAAGTGGTTCATATATCTTAAACTCAACTAAGAATGTTAAAGAACGTGTTGGACGTATCCTACAAATGCATGCTAATACAAGAAAAGAAATTTCTGAAGTATACTGTGGTGAAATCGCTGCTGCTGTAGGTTTAAAATCTACTACAACTGCTGATACACTATGTGATGAAAAATCACCAGTAGTTATGAAAGGAATGGAATTCCCATTACCAGTTATCGATGAAGCTATCGAACCAAAATCTAAAAATGATGTTGATAAAATGGGTATTGCTCTTCAAAAATTAGCTGAAGAAGATCCAACATTTAAGTACTCTACTGACCATGAAACAGGTCAAACTGTAATTAGTGGTATGGGTGAATTACACTTAGAAGTATTAGTACGTAGAATGAAAGATGAATTCAATGTTGAAGTTAACGTTGGACGTCCACAAGTAGCTTATCGTGAAACAATTACTCAAATGGGTGAGTGTGAAGGTAAATACATTAAACAATCAGGTGGTCGTGGACAATACGGACATGTTTGGGTTAAATTTGAACCAAATCCTGGTAAAGGATATGAATTCGTTGATGCTGTTGTTGGTGGTGTAGTTCCTCGTGAATATATCCCTGTAACAGATAAAGGATTACAAGAAGCTCTTGCTGGTGGTGTACTTGCTGGCTACCCAATGGTAGACATTAAAGCTACTCTATATGATGGTTCTTACCATGATGTAGACTCATCAGAAATGGCCTTCAAAATTGCTGCTTCTCTAGCAGTTAAAGAAACTAAGAATAAATGTAAACCAGTTATCTTAGAACCAATTATGAAAGTTGCTGTAATTGTACCAGAAGAATATATGGGTAACGTTATGGGTGACTTAACAAGTCGTAGAGGACGTCCACTTGGACAAGAATCACGTGGAAATGCTCTACAAATTACTGCAATGGTTCCACTTGCTGAAATGTTTGGTTATGCAACTTCATTAAGAAGTAATACCCAAGGTCGTGGAAACTTTGTAATGGAATTAGATCATTATGATGAAGTTCCAAAATCTATCGCTGAAGATATTATTAAGAAAAACAGCGTTAACTAAAAATAATACTTGAAAAAAATTCAAGCATTAGATAAAATAAATATGTAATAAAAAAAGAAGGAGAATATTTAATATGGCAAAAGAAAAATTTGACAGAAGTAAAGAGCATTTAAATATTGGTACTATCGGTCACGTTGACCATGGTAAAACTACTTTAACTGCTGCTATTACTAAATACTTTGGTAAAGAGTTCAAAGATTATTCAGAAATCGATGCAGCTCCAGAAGAAAGAGAAAGAGGTATTACAATTAATACTGCTCACGTTGAGTATGAGACTGCAACTCGTCACTATGCTCACGTAGATTGCCCAGGACATGCTGACTACGTTAAAAACATGATTACTGGTGCAGCTCAAATGGATGGTGCTATTCTAGTTGTTTCTGCATCTGATGGCCCTATGCCACAAACTAGAGAACATATCTTACTTGCTCGTCAAGTTGGTGTTCCTAAAATCATCGTATTCATGAACAAGGTTGATCAAGTAGACGATCCTGAATTACTTGACCTAGTAGAAATGGAAATTCGTGAATTATTAGGAGAATACGGATTTGATGCTGATTGTCCTATCATTCGTGGATCTGCTCTTAAGGCTCTAGAAGGTGATGAATCTGAAATCGGTGCTGGTGCTATTAAGAAATTAATGGAAGCTTGCGATACTTATTTCGATGTTCCTGTTAGAGACTTAGATAAACCATTCTTAATGTCAATTGAAGACGTATTCACAATTTCTGGACGTGGTACAGTTGTTACTGGACGTGTAGAACGTGGACAATTACATTTAAATGATGAAGTTGAAATCGTTGGTCTAAAACCAACTAAGAAGACTGTTGTTACTGGTATTGAAATGTTTAGAAAATCTCTAGATGTTGCAATGGCTGGTGATAATGCTGGTGCTCTACTTCGTGGTATTAACCGTGATGAAGTAGAACGTGGACAAGTTCTTGCTAAACCAGGATCAGTTACTCCACATCATAAATTTAAAGCTAAAGTTTATGTACTAAGCAAAGAAGAAGGCGGACGTCATACTCCATTCTTCTCAAACTACAGACCTCAATTCTATTTCAGAACAACTGATGTTACAGGTGTTATTGAATTACCTGCAGGTGTTGAAATGGTTATGCCAGGCGACAATGTAGATATGACAGTTGAATTAATCGCTCCAGTAGCTTTAGAACAAGGAACTAAGTTCTCAATCCGTGAAGGTGGACGTACTGTAGGTGCTGGTTCAGTTACTGAAATCGTTGAATAATTCTAAAATGACTAAAAGTGGATTTAATATCCGCTTTTTTTGTGCTATACTATTTTTGATAGAGGGATAGCAAAATGAGTAAAAAGAAAAAAAGGAAAAAGAAAAGAAAACTAAAGAAAAAATTTAAATACTTTATTTTCTTTATTATATGTTTATGTTTTTCACTAACATTTGTCGCATTTACCACAAGCTTTGAGCAAGGTAAATTAGATAAAATAAAACAGCAAGAAACTGAACAAAAAAAGAAAATTCAAGAGAATGAATATAATATATGCTTAAATGAAAAATACAATGATAAAGACAATACTGAAGAGTTAAAAAATAAAGAGGCTGAGCTTACTAATTACTTAAAAAATAATTATAGTACCAGTGTTAAATATTATGATGTTAAAACCGGCTATACATACGAATATAACCCATCAAAGAATTACTATGCTGCGAGTACAATTAAAATGCTTGATGCTATATATATTTATGAAAAGGCAATGAATAATGAGTTAAATCTAGATGACACGGTGACCTATAAGGCTAGCAATAAACAATATGCTTCGACAGAAATGAAAAATTATAAGGTAGGGGATAAAGTATCATTAAGAAATCTAGTAAAATACGCCATTACGGTCAGTGATAACACCGCTCACTCTATATTAGTAGATTATATAGGATTTCAAACTTTAAAAAATTATGGCAAATCTTTAGGAGCAACATCCACATTAGTAGGTGGCGATAACTTTGGAACCATGAACGTCCACGACGCCATTATCTATATTACCAAGTTAGATGAATTAATAAATAAAGATGTTACTCTTGGCAGTGAACTTCAATCATACTTTGTGAATAGTGACCAAAACTATTTAAATTTTCCTGAAGAAAATATCCAAGCTGCTCAAAAATATGGTCAATATGAAATTTACTATCATGAAAATGGTATTGTATACACACCGAACAAGTATTATGTTAGCATTCTAACTAGTGAAGGCCAAAATAAATATGGCTTTGAAAAAGTAATTAGAAATATAAACACTAAAGTCTACGAACTTCATCAAGCTTTCTACCAAAATAGACAAGACACTTGCTACAATTATGTCTATAATCAAGAACAATAATTCATTGACATCTTAAAAATAAAAAGATAAAATTAAAAATAGATAGGAGAATATAATGAAAGAACACAAAAAAGCCTTTAATGCTTTAACATTAGGAGCTATAGCCTTAGATATTCTAATCTTTATCTTAGGAGCATATTTTATAGCTAAGCCAACAACAAGTGCTAACATCATTGGATACGTTTTTGGAATATTATTAATTATCGTAGGAATTTATAATATTATCAAATTTATCGTTAATATGGGTACTAACAAGTTTTTCTTAATAGAAATTATTAGTGGTATATTAACAATCTTAGCCGGAGTTTTCATGGTTTACAATCCATTTTCTCTAGCTAATATCACAACAATTGGAGTAGGAATTTGGTTAATAATATCAGCTACAATCAAAGGTGCTATCGCTCTTCAATTTAAAAAATTTAATGAAGAAACATGGATGTTATCCTTAATTATAGCAGTTATAACACTAATCCTTGGTATTTTGATAATAGTAAATCCATTTGAATCATATATCGTTCTTGCCGTATACGTTGGAGTTATGGTATGTGTATATGCTGCTATGGATATCGTACAACAAGTATTATTTAGAAAAAGAGTTAAAGAAATAGTTAAAATATTTTTTGAGTAGGCGATTAATAGTCGCTTTTTCTTTTGCAAATTCCATTGCTAAAATCTAAAAAATGACTTATACTTATTATGTATTAAAAAATAAAGGTGGTTAAAAATATGAATATTAAAAAAATACATGCAAGAGAAATTTTAGATTCTCGTGGAAATCCAACTGTAGAATGCGACGTTGAATTAGAAAATGGTATTAAAGCAACTGCATCAGTACCTTCAGGTGCCTCAACTGGCTCTCGTGAAGCCCTAGAACTTCGTGATAATGACCCAAAAAGATACCATGGTAAAGGAGTTTTAAAAGCTGTTGAAAATATAAATACAACTATTGCCCAAGCCCTAGAAGGAAAAGCTTTAGTGCAAACTAGTATCGATAGCACACTAAATGCTTTAGATGGAACTGAATTTAAATCAAACCTAGGTGCTAACGCAACTCTAGCTGTCTCATTAGCGTGCCTAAAAGCTGCTGCTAAATCAGAAAATAAGGAACTATACGAATATGTTTCAGGTGGTAAAGTTACTTTACCTATCCCAATGATGAATATCGTAAATGGTGGTAAACATGCTAATAATGACTTAGATATCCAAGAATTCATGATTATGCCAACAGTTAAAACCTTCAAAGAACGCTTAAGAGCCGGCTCAGAAATATTCCATACCCTAAAGAAAATTCTAAATGATATGGACTGTTCAACTGGCGTAGGCGATGAAGGTGGCTTTGCACCAAACCTAAAAAACAATGAAGAAGCCCTAGAACTAATTGTAAAAGCTATCGAAGAATCTGGCTACACACCTGGTGTTGATGTCTTTATTGCTCTAGATGTGGCATCATCAGAAATTTATGATGCCAATACTAATACTTATAGTATCGATGGTAAAAAACTAAATCCAACTGAACTAACTAACTACTATATTAATCTAATTGAAAAATATCCAATCGTTAGCATCGAAGATGCCTTTATGGAAGACGACTTTGAATCACTAGCTAAACTGACTTCTATAATTGGCTCAAAAATAATGCTAGTAGGAGACGATTATTTTGTAACAAATAAAAAATTTCTTCAAAAAGGTATCGACAATCATGCCGGAAATGCTATTCTTTTAAAAGCTAATCAAATTGGAACCGTAACTGAAATGGTTGATACTATAGTTCTAGCTAAGAAAAATAACTATAAAATGATAATCTCCCATCGTAGTGGAGAAACCGAAGATACATTTATTGCTGACTTAGCCGTTGGTCTATGCATTCCATACATTAAGACTGGTTCACTATCTCGTGGTGAAAGAATTGCTAAATACAATAGATTATTAAGAATTGAAGAAAAACTTGAAAATAATTAAGAATTTCTTGCATAAGTCCAGGGTTTATGGTATAGTTTTAAAAGAACGGAAGTGTTTTTTATGGAAACTTTACTATTAATCGTATCAGTATTATTAATTGCTATTGTTCTACTTCAAAGTAATAAAGCAAGCGACGCTGGTCAAATAATCACTGGTGGCAATGAAGCGTTATTTAAAAAGCAAAAAGAAAGAGGCTTAGAACTATTTATTAGTAGACTAACCTTAATCTTAGGAATTTTATTCTTTTTAATCTCATTCATTCTATTTTTACAAAAGTAAGTTTCAAGAAATTGAAGCTTTTTCTTTTTCTAAGAACTAGATTGTAAAATATTGCTAATCATATAGTAAATAATACTCATTTTTCCGTAAGTATGATAAAATTAATTTAAGAAGGTGAATACATGAAACAAGAAATACTTAATAAACTAGAAAACATTCATGAAGCTAAAACTCTAATCGAAATAAACGATCTACTAGGGTTAAAAACCGCTGACGAATTACGAGAACTTCAAGAAACATTAAACGAATTAGTAGAAGAATACTTAGTGTTCTATACAAAGAAAGAAAAATATATTCTTTTAAAAAATTGCCCATCTTTAAAAATCGGACAAATTTCTATTAATAAAAAAGGCTTTGGTTTTGTAATTCTTCCTAACGAAGAAGATATCTATGTTGATGCTTCTAACCTAAACAATGCTATTCATGGTGATATTGTCTTATGTGAAGTAACAAAAAATGGCTTAAAAAAAGAAGGCAAAGTCATTAGAACTCTAAAAAGAGAGCTAAAAAATGTTGTTGGGGAAGTTATTTATCAAGATGATGAAAAATATCTAAAATTAGATGATGACAAATTAAATATTACCGTTAAGCTTGACCCTGACTATGCCCATAATTGTGTTGAAGGCCATAAAGTTTTAGTTGAACTAACTAAAGAGTTAAAGAAAAAAGTCTATTTAGGAACTGTTTTAAAAATAATTGGTCACAAAAATGACCCTAAAGTTGATATTCTAAGTATAGCCTATAAATATGGAATTTACGAAGATTTTCCAGAAGAAGTAATAGAACAATTAGATACCATTCCTGATGAAGTGTCTCCTGATGAATTAAAAAATCGCCGTGACTTAACAGATAAAGTTATTTTTACTATTGACGGTGATGATACTAAAGATATCGACGACGCCATAAGCCTTGAAATGAATGGCGAAAATTATGTTCTAGGAGTTCACATTGCGGATGTTTCAAACTATGTTAAAGAAAACACTCCTCTTGGCGACGAGGCATTTAAACGCGGAACTTCTTCTTATCTTGCTGATACTGTAATTCCAATGCTACCCCATAAGCTATCTAACGGCATTTGCTCTTTAAACGAAGGGGTAATCCGTTTATCAATGTCTTGCGTTATGGAATTTGACAATCAAGGCAAACTAGTTAACTATGATATTTTCCCAAGTTATATTAGAAGTCGCAAAAAAATGACTTATAAAAAAGTTAATGATATTATTGAACGTGGTATTATAGCTGAAGATTATAAACCATTTGCTGAAACTTTAATCAAAATGAATGAACTAGCTCATATTTTAAGAAAAATGAAAGAACGTCGAGGTTATATTGATTTTGACCTAGACGAGGCTAAAATTATTCAAGATGAAAATGGGGTTGCTATCGATGTTGTAAAAAGAGTACGTGAAGCCGGTGAACTACTAATCGAAGACTTTATGATTGCTGCTAATGAATGCGTTGCAACTCATATATATAATATTGACTTACCATTTATCTATCGTATTCACGAAAATCCTAAACCAGAAAAAGTAGAAGATTTCTTAAATATGGTAAATCTTTTAGGATATCACTTACATACTAAAATTACCAATATTACTCCATATACAATGCAAAGAGTACTAGAAGAATTAGCTGATAAAAAAGAGTTTCCTATTCTTTCAACACTTCTATTAAGAAGCATGCGTAAAGCTGAGTACTCTAAAGAAAACTTAGGACACTTTGGTATTGCATCAAAAGCCTACACCCATTTCACATCACCAATTAGAAGATATCCAGACTTAGAAGTTCATCGTCTTTTAAAGAAATATCTTGTTGAAAACGACATGTCAATGTCGACAATTGACTTCTTAAATACCGCTTTAGTAGAGATTGCATCTCATTCTTCAGAAAGAGAAGTTGCCGCTCAAAATGCTGAACGAGATGTTGATGATATGAAAATGGCTGAATACATGGAGAAAAATGTTGGTAAAACCTATGTTGGTACCATAAGCTCGGTCACATCATTTGGATTCTTTGTTGAATTAGATAACCTAATCGAAGGCTTAGTTCATATAAGTACCTTAAAAAAGGATTATTATAATTATGTTCCTGAATTATTAAGCATTATAGGTAAAAGCACTAAAAAAACTTATCGTCTAGGCGATAAAGTTAAAGTAATATGTACAGCCGCTTCAAAAGAAACCGCTATGATAGATTTTGAAATCGTTGAGGATAAAGATGGAAATAAAAAACAGAAAAGCTAATTTTGAATATTTTATCGAAGAACGCTATGAAGCCGGAATTGAGCTAAAAGGAACCGAAATCAAATCAATAAGAAAAGGCTCTTGTGATATAAAAGATTCTTTTATCATTATTAAAAATCAAGAAGCCTTCCTATTAAATACTTATATTGCAAAATACGAAGAAGGAAATATTTTTAACCACGAAGAACGACGTACTAGAAAACTTCTTCTTCATAAAAAAGAAATAAAAAAACTATTAGAGGCCTCTAGTAGAGACGGCTATTCTCTAATACCGTTAAGTATTTATATAAAAAAAGGAAAAGCCAAGGTTGAAATTGGTGTTTGTAAAGGTAAAAAACTTTATGATAAGAGAGAAACTATCAAAAAAAGAGACTTAGAACGAGAAAATAGCCGTAACTATTCTTATTAAAAGCATACAATATCATTATGGTATTGTATTTTTTGTCAACAAATGTAAAATAAACGAATATTATGTAATTTATTGCAAAAATGTTTGCATTTCATAAAATATTGTGGTAGACTTAATAACGCAACCCAAAAAAGGGTGGCAAAAAGTGTGGTAGTTATAAATTAAATATAAAATTATGAAAGAGGTGAAACACATGGAAAAAGAAATTACTATTAACGATATTATGGCTCATTATACTGAAGAAGAAATGGCCGCTCTTGCAATTCGTCAAGAAAACCCTTTCTTCCAAAAATTAGTTGATAGATGCAGTAAATGCTCTGCTGAAAAGCTATATCCAGTTTTAATCGAATTAGAACAAGAAATTAAGGAAAATAATGACCTTAGAAGCTTCATCCGTAAATTAGCTTTACTACAAGGAGCAATAAATTACAATAACAAAAAAAGTTTAAAAAGAACTTTAGCTAATTCAAGCATTCGTTACTATAACTAAGAGACAGAATTTATCTGTTTCTTTTTATAAATTCTAAAATTTGTGTTATAATTATATCAAGAGTAAGGAGTATAAAGTATGAATAAAATCAAATCTTTTTTTAAAAACTTAAAACCAAAACAAAAAATATGCCTTATTGGTATTTTAATAGCAATAATATTTATATCAATATTAACTATTATCGTCTTAAATAAAAATCATAAACAACCAACTAATCAAGAAAATCCAAGGGAAGAAACTAAAGAGGAAGTAAAAGACGAGCCAAAAGTAACTATCATTGACGAAAATTCTAATACTCGTCCATTTGCCGTAATGATTAATAATCACCCTCAAGCAAGAGCGCACCATGCCGGTCTTCAAGATGCCTATATGATTTATGAAATAATTGTTGAAGGCGGCTTAACTAGGTACCTAGCATTATATAAAGACCAAACAACTGAAAAAATAGGTAGCGTTAGAAGTTCTAGACATTATTTCCTTGATTATGCCATGGAAAATGACGCTATGTACGTTCACTGGGGCTGGTCTCCTCAAGCTCAAAGTGATATCTCGACTTATAAAATAAATAACATTAATGGTCTAATCTACGAAGGAACATACTTCTATCGTGATAGAACCCTTGGTGTCTCTAAAGAACACACTGGCTTTACCAACATGGAACTATTAAACAAAGCCGCAAGTAAATTAAACTATCGTACTACAACTGACCAAAAAGCCATTTTAAACTATATTGCTGGTGATGTTGATTTAAGTACTATGGAAAACACTCAAAAAGCCGATACCATAACTATTCGCTATTCCCAATCAATAACTGATAAATATGTTTATGATGCTGAAGCTAAAAACTATAAACGTTACGTAAATAATAAAGAACATATTGATGATGTAACTAAAAAACAATATACTTTTAAAAATATCATTACCTACCAAGTCGGAAATAACACCATAAGTGGTGATGAAAAAGGTCGTCAAGACCTAGGCAACGTCGGATCCGGTGAAGGCTATTACATCACAAACGGCTATGCTATAAAAATAAAATGGTCTAAAGAATCACGAAGTGCCAAAACCAAATACACACTACTTGATGGAACCGAGCTAAAAGTCTCAGATGGTAATACGTTCATTCAAATTCAACCAAAAAATCAAGCTCTAACTTTTGAACAAAATATTGAAGAAAAAGCTAATCAAGAATAAAAAGGAGAAAAAATGGATACATTAATTGCATTTCTAAGTAAAAATTATATTATATTTATTATTATAACAATCTTTCTAATCTTTGCTTTAGTTGGCTATCTTGTTGATACCAAAAATCTAAATGCTAAAGATGCAAATCAAAATAAAGAAGATGAACCAAAAGAAGATTCTCCCAAAGAAGAAACGGAAACCCTAACATCTATGATGAATCGTCAAATGAATAATCCTGATATTGTTGATGCCAAACCCGGGGAAAGCGACAATCATAAAGATAACGTCGAACAACTATAAAATCCTTTTTAGGATTTTTTTTAAATCTTTGAAACCCCCATTTTATGAGCCTTCAGCCCCTGTTTGGAAATTATAGCTAAAACAAAGGGGTAGAAAACTAAAAGATAATTTGCTATAATAATCTAGAATAAGAAAGAGAGATGTTGTTATGACACTGCAAACCGTATGGAGTATCATATCGAAAATAATAGATATATCCCTAGTTTGGTTAATGTTTTATTATATTTTAAAAAATATTAGAAATAATGTAAAAATGGTTTTAATAGTAAAAGGTATTATCCTTATCTTGGCTATTAAAATAATTAGTAATTTACTAAATTTATATACTATTGGTTTATTACTAGAATACGTTTTAGAATGGGGACCACTAGCTATAATAGTAGTTTTCCAACCTGAAATAAGAAATGTTCTTGAATCAATTGGACGTACTCAACTTCTAGGACGTCATAAAGTTCTTACAGTTGACGAAAGAGAACGCGTTGTCTACGAAATAATGGATGCTGTTGAATACTTAAAGAAAAATCGTATTGGTGCTTTAATCGTCATTGAAAGAGATATGTCACTTCAAGAATACATTACTCCTGCAACAAAAGTATACGCTGATTTAACAAGCCCACTATTAGGAACAATATTCTTCCCAAATAGTCCACTTCATGACGGAGGAGTAATAATCCAAGGAGACCGCATAACTTGTGCTGGCGCTGTTTTCAAAACCAGTATGAATCCTTCAATTTCCAAAAGATTAGGAACCCGTCACCGTGCTGCCTTAGGTATTGCTGAAGAAACCGACGCTATTGCCTTAGTTGTATCAGAAGAAACAGGCCGTTTATCAATTGCTGTTGATAGCGAATTAAAATATAACTTATCATTAGACGAATTTAGAATGACTTTAGTCGATGAACTAAAACCAAAGACTGAAATTTTCTATGATGCCGATCAAAATAACGACGGAAACGAAGGTGATTATAATGAATAAAATATTTAATCTCATTGCCTCATTTTTCAAAGGTATATACAACCTAATTGATAAATACATTGTAACTCCTATCAGTAAAATAATTTATAATATTGATAAAAAAGTAAATAAAAGTGGCGGTAAAATCGAAAAAATCCTAAATCGCCCCAATATGTTACTCTATATGTCCTTAGCGTTAGCTATAATTGTTTTCCTTCTAATCGATAGTAAAGTAATAACTTTAGTCGAAACTGAAGCCGAAATTATCACAAACCAACAAGTAAACGTTGAGTATAACAGCGAAGCTTATGTCATAGAAGACCTACCAGAAACTGTTGATATCACCCTAATCGGACGTAAAAGTGACCTTTATTTAGCTAAACAATTAGGGGAAAACGAAGTAGTCTTAGACTTAACAGACTACACTCCAAGAGATGAACCATATAAAGTAAAATTAACTTACAATCAAACTATCAATTCTCTAAGTTACAAACTAGACCCAACTTATGTCTATGTAACAATAAAGAAAAAAGTTTCAACTTTAAAAACAATTAGTTACGATTTAATAAATCAAGATAAACTAAATGAACTAAACCCCGAACTAAGCGTTTCTAACGTTGAATTAGACAAAAATGAAGTAGTAGTAAAAGGTAGTCAAGATACCCTAAATAAAATAGCAACTGTAAAAGCCTTAATCGACTTAAATAATAAAAACTTCAAAGCCAAAGGTACATACAACTTAGAAAATGTTCCAATAGTAGCCTATGACGAAACCGGAAACATCTTAAAAAATGTCGAAATAGTACCAAGCAAAGTTAATGCAACTGTAACCTTCACATCTTATAGTAAAGAAGTTCCAATCGAAGTTCAAACCACCGGTAACTTAGTATCTGGCAAAGCCATAAGCTCAATCACAATTAATGGCAAGAGTGAATATTACGTAACCATTTATGGTGAACAAAGTGAAATTGATTCTATTGATTCCCTACCAGTAACTATAGATGTAACTGACCAAGGAAATAATGGTTCTAAGACTTATCCAAGTAATATCTTAAAACCAAGTGGTGTTAAGTACATGTCCGCAAGCTCAGTAAACATCGTAGCATCATTCGGCGAAGCAAAACAAAAAACAATCGACGGCCTAACTATAACCGTTGAAAATACGCCAGCTAACCTTAAAGCAACAGCTACTAGCCAAGCTACAATAAGCGTTCAAGTAATCGGTGTTCAATCTGTAATCGATTCTATTACCGCTTCAGATATCAAAGCGTACATCGACTTAACTGGCTATACCGTTGGTAACCACACTGTTCCTGTTCAAGTAAAAGGCAACAACCCAATGGCTCAATACATTGTATCATCAAGTGTTAACATAAATATTACCAACAAATAAAACAAACAAGCCCTAAAACAAGGCTTGTTTTTTAATCCATTTTTTCATAATGAATATCCATAAATAAAAGTCCAATATTAACAAGGCCACAAATACCAACAATAATATAGATGATATTCTGTAACATTTCACTAAACTTAAATAAAGAATAAACTAAATTCAAGTCAAATAGGCCAATTAGTCCCCAGTTTAAAGCACCAATTATTGTAAATACTAGGCATATTTTCTGTAATGTCTTCATTATAACCTCCCAATCTAAACTTAATATAACCAAATTAAAGAATATTATTCCAAAAGACAAATATAATTAAATTAGAAAAGGAGTTTAAATAATGAAAAAAATAATCACCCTTATTTTATGCATTTTATTACTAAGTGGTTGCGGTAAATCTAAAGAAGAAAAATTAATCAGTGAGTTTAAAAGCGATGTTAACTCAAGTAAGTCGTATCTTCTAGAAGGAAGTCTTGAACTATATAATGGGGATGATACCTACACGTATACCGTTAAAGTAGGATACAAAAAGAAAGATATGTACAAAGTTAATCTAACTAACCAAGTTAATAACCATGAACAAATAATCTTAAAAAACACCGAAGGTGTCTACGTAATAACCCCATCATTAAATAAAAGCTTTAAATTCCAAAGCGAATGGCCTAACAACAGTTCCCAATCATACATTTTAGAATCTATCCTAAATGATTTAACTACTACCGAAGATAAAGCCTACGAAGAAACCGACGACTACTACATTGTTAAATCTAACGTCAGTTATCCCAATAACCCTAATTTAACCTACCAAAAACTATATTTTGATAAAAACATGAATCTAAAAAAGAACGAAGTATATGATAAAGATAATATTTTAAAAATCAAAGTCAGTGTTAATAATATTGATTATAAAGCTAACCTAGAAGATGATTACTTTGCTTTAGATGCTTCAATAAATGAAGATTGCTGCAATACTAACGAAACAGCTGAGTTTAAAGATATTTTATATCCTTTATATATCCCAACTGACACCTACCTTACTACAAAAGAAACAGTTAACACCGATGCTGGAACTCGTGCTATCCTAACATTCAGTGGTTCAAAAGATTTTGTTCTAGTCGAAGAAGCTTCCAACCCTAAAACTGAGTTTGAAACTATTCCTGTTTATGGTGACCCTATCATGATGAACGGTAGTGTCGGTGCCCTAAGTGGTAATTCCTTATACTGGAGTGCTAACAACGTCGACTACTATTTAGCCGGCAGTAACATGAGCGAAGAAGAGCTACTAAGCGTTGCTAATTCTATTTCCAATACCATAGTTACGGGAAAATAATCAAATAACCTTTGCAACTAAGCCTAAGATAGTTTATAATGTACTTAGGTGATTATATGCAAAATGAAGAAACAAAAACAATGAAACAATTTCTAATTACTTTAATAATCGTCATCGTTGGTGTCGTAGGAATTTATTTATTAACTAAATATGTTGTCAAAAAGGATAGTAGCACTACAGATAACTCCACTACAACTGAAGAAAAAAACTACATTGACCCTAATACCGCAATTGTTGGTACTATGCTTAACAAAAGTAGCGACGAATATTATGTCATTATCTATGATAAAACAGGGGATAATGCTACAACTTACTACAGCATAGTTTCCACCTACAAGGCTAAGGATAAAGCTTTAAAGGTATACACAGTTGATTTATCAAATAGTTTAAATAAAAAATATATTGCTACCGATAATAAAACTAACCCTAAAGCTACTAACTTAGAAGATTTAAAATTCGGTGAAGTTACCTTGTTAAAAGTTAAAAACAATAAAATAACTGAAGCCTATGAAACAACCGACGCGATTAAAAAAGCATTAGATGTTAAATAATTGTCATTAAGTCCTATAAGGACTTTTTTTCATACAATAAAAATTTCACAATATTTTCATTTTTAAAAACTTTAAAAAACAAGAGTAATATGTTAATATTATAAAGTAGAGGCAATTATGAAAATAGAAAAAAATAAAGAACATAAAAGTAAGAAAATAAATAATCTAAAAGCTAAAGGTTTCAATCTTTACGAAATAATTGGCATCATAGTTATTACCAGTATCATAAGTATCGCGGCATCAGGCATTATTATAAATAATAATTATCGTACTTCTAGTGGTCTATCCTATAGCGAACTCTTAAAAGACGACAAAGTAAAAGAATTTTTAAATGTCTATTCTAAAGTTGTCGCCGGTTATTACGAATCTGTTGATAAAGACGGCGCTATTGATTCCGCTATTAACGGCATGGTTAGTTATATTGGCGACGAATACACAACCTATATGGATAATGAAGATGCCAGTGTCCTAGTAAATTCTTTATCCGGAAAATATGAAGGAATAGGTATAAGCATCAGTACTCAAGATGTGGGGTTAATCGTTAAAGTCCATGATAATTCTCCTGCCTCAGCATCTGGCTTGCAGGTAAATGATCGGATCATAAAAGTAAACGATACAAAAATATCTAAAGATAACGCTGGTGACATATCAAAATTAATCAAAGAAAGTACGGATAAAAAAGTAAAGTTAACCGTGAATCGTGATAATCAAGAACTAGAATTTAACCTGGAATTAAAAGAAATAAACACCCTTGCAGTAAGTGATGACATCATTGAATCTAACGGCCATAAAATAGGATATATGAAAATTTCAACATTTTCTAAGACGTTAACAGAGCAAGTATCATCCTCATTAACCAAAATGGAAGGCCAAAATATCGATTCCTTAATCATTGATTTACGTGATAATGGTGGTGGTTACTTAAATGTTGCTACCGATGTTGCCAGTCTATTTATTGAAAAAGGCAAAGTAATATATTCTCTAGAAAGTAAAAATGGTACATCAACAAAAAAAGATGAAACTGATGAAAAAAGAACCTATCCCATTATGGTGTTAATAAACGGAGCTACCGCCAGTGCTGCTGAAATATTAACTAGTGCTCTAGTAGATTCTTATGGGGCAGAAACCTTAGGGACAACAAGTTACGGTAAGGGCAAAGTTCAACAAGCTATGAATTTAAAAGATGGTAGTTTAGTAAAATATACAACATATAAATGGTTAAGACCTAATGGCGAATGCATTGATGAAGCCGGAATTGGCCCTAAATATGGTGTTGAATTAGAGATAATAAAAGACGAAGAGGGCAAGATAAAAGAAGTTCACGACACTCAATATACAAAAGCAATCGAAATAATGAGCAATAAGGACATCAATTGATGTTCTTTTTTACACCCACTGCTAGCGTAATAAAACTTCACATAGCCAAAATTATGCAAATGCGATATAATTAAAAAGGAAGAAGGAATTTATGAATAACAAACAAATAAAAGTAGGTGATAGATTAACTATTCATTGCTATAAACATAATGGCAAAATTCACCGCAGCTGGGATGAAGCAACTGTTCTTGAAATAACGGACGATATGCTTGTGTGCGCAAATAATAAAACCATTGTAACAGAATCAGATGGCAGAAGTCATAAAACCAATGAGCCAGCAGTTATGTTTTTTTACAAAAGAAAATGGTTTAATATCATTGGTCAGCTAAAACCATTCGGATTATTTTATTACTGTAATATAGCAACACCATATCTAATAGATGACGGAATAATAAAATATATCGATTATGATTTAGATTTAAGAGTATTTCCCGATGGCGGCTTTAGAGTATTAGATAAAAACGAATATAAATATCATAAAAAAATAATGAATTATTCTAACGAATTAGATATGATACTAAAAAAAGAATTATCTAATTTAATCGATATGAAACGTCATAATGTTGGACCCTTTGCTAAAGGAATAGTTGAAAACTATTATCTTCAATACCAAAAACTAAAAAAATCAAAATAAAAGAATCATTGCATCATAAAGATATCCGCCCTAATAAGCGGTTTTTTATATATAAAGAGTATTCATTTATAAATTAGCTAATTTGTTGTATAAAAAATACCAGCGCAATCTTCCTACGAAATTTTAATTAAGTTGTTTTGCCATACCTTATTTTAGTATAAAAAAGTCAATTATGTTTCAAATTATCCATTTTGATGTTAAGCAGTAACGTCAAATTTCTATATTTTCACAAAAAATGCAAAATGTTCTTGCAATTTATCGGCAATTGATATATACTGAAAAAGAACTGCGAAAGTTCAAGGAAAAAGTGCATATACTGAATAAAAGTTAAGAAAACACATAAAAGAATAAAAAAAGAAAAAATGTGTTGACAAACAAAATTAAATTTGGTATATTACTAATGCGCAAAGGAAAAGAGCGCAAGATGATCTTTGAAAACTAAGTAAAAAAGTCAATTTGAGTAGCTTAGGATAAACTTATAAATAAATAATTTTAAATAAATCTTTTTTATTGAGAGTTTGATCCTGGCTCCGGATGAACGCTGGCGGCATGCCTAAGACATGCAAGTCGAACGCGAAGGCCCACTGACTTCTGTTGAAAACTAGAGAGCTTGCTCAAAGGTTGGAAACAGTTCGATGTGGATTTTCCTTCGAGTGGCAAACGGGTGAGTAACACGTGGGTTACCTGCCTCTTAGTTGGGGATAACGATTGGAAACGATCGATAATACCGAATGTACTCTACGGAGTAAAGAAGCCCTTAAAGCTTCGCTAAGAGATGGGCCTGCGGCGTATTAGCTAGTTGGTGGGGTAATGGCCTACCAAGGCAACGATACGTAGCCGAACTGAGAGGTTAATCGGCCACACTGGGACTGAGACACGGCCCAGACTCCTACGGGAGACAGCAGTTAGGAATATTCGTCAATGGGGGAAACCCTGAACG
>CALBBI010000015.1:0-1502 GCA_937926935.1 uncultured Bacillota bacterium | reverse complement strand
GAGTCTTCGTGAAAACAAATGGGTAAAAATTATTCATTTGTTTTTATTACTGTTGTAATAGGTAGCCCTCTACATGGTAAATTTAATTTATAACTAGAGCAGGTCATATAGATCATATCTGTTAAGTTATTGAAGTTTCTAAATCCATAAGCTTTTCTAATAAGTAATTTAATCTTGTTATTGGTAGATTCAATCTTTGCGCTATTGATTCCTAATGTAATGGTGTTGATAATAGCGTCGTAATGTCGTTTTATTTTTTTGGCTAATTCTACAAATTCATTGATTCTACATCTTTGTGCCCAACTTAGCCAAGATGTAAGTTCATTGATTACTTCCTCTTTATCCTTAAGTTTAAATAGTAGTCTTAGTTTTTCTTTGAGTTGATAAGCTCTGTTTAATGTTGGATTGGTCGCAAGTATAAGTTCAAGATGGGCGGTTTGATATTCAGTTAGGTTTTCAGGGTTTTTTCCAAGTGGATATTTGCTTTTCTTTATGTGTTTATAAGTTTCATTCTTTTCTACTTGTTCACCTTTTCTAGGCCTTCCTTTAGAACGCTTTTCTTTAGGTTTCTTTACGTCACTAGCGATAGTTTTTCTTACATCATCTAATGCGCTTAAAGCCCATTCTACACAATGAAAAGTATCAATACACCGTGTAATATCGGGATTGACTTCTTTGATCACTTCATCTACCCATTTAGCACCATCAGCTGCTATTACTTGTATAGAAGATATTTGTTCATCACTTAAAGATTCAAAGAATGATTTAAATACTGTTTTCCCATGATTCTTTGCCATCCATACAACTTCATTATTTTCAAGATTGATTACGACTGTAATATACTTATGTCCTTTTTTATAAGATGTTTCATCAACTGCGATATATCTTAGATTATCAAGTCTTTTATTTAGGTCAGGTTCTACGATATGACGAACTCTAGATAAAATACTGCCAACAGTATGCCAATCAATCATTGCGATTTGACTAACTTCACTTTTAGAAAGTTGTAATGCAAGATAACCAACATATAATTCAAATTCCTTTGTAAATCTAGAATTATGATAAGCAAATGGAACACTAGCAGTGATGATGCCATGCTCTATACAAGAAACCCTAGGAAGTTTACAACATAGATAGCATTTATATCCAAAAAGGTCCATACATCTCCAAGTTCTAGATTGGTATTGTGTATCGTAACCTTTGCATTTCTTATGACAAATTGGACAATGATAAACTTTATTCTTTCTAGGTTCTAAATGAATATAGACAACTTCTTGTATAAAATCATTCTTTTGATGAATATGTTTGATTTCGATATTTTCTATAGAATACCCTTTAATATTTAGATGAGATTTGATAAAATTCTTTATGTTCATATAACTCTTATTCCTTTTTATGTGGTAATAAAAATTTTATAAGGTTATATGAACTTTTTCTATAGTATATAAGTGCATTTTAGCATTTTTTTAAAACTTTATACCCATTCATAGGCACGAAGAGCC
>CALBBI010000014.1:0-6777 GCA_937926935.1 uncultured Bacillota bacterium | reverse complement strand
ATGGTGTCCCCTTAGGGATTCGAACCCTAGACCCACTGATTAAGAGTCAGTTGCTCTACCAGCTGAGCTAAGGAGACATTAACTGGTTACATCGTTAATTCTAGCATAAATAAAGCTGTTTTTCAATACTTTTTTCAAAAAAATAGAAGCAGTTGCCCGAAGGCCTGCTTCAAAAAGAATAAAAAGGGGTTGGCTAGTGTGATACTAGCACCAATTCGCCGTTAAGCAAATTGGTAATTTATATACTAATCGAATTTCTTGCTTTTGTCAACACTTTTTTGTATAATTTTGATAGTGATTATTATGAACTTAGAAAGCCTTAAAGGAGTAGGGGACCAAACCCTAAAATTACTAACTAAATTAAACATTTCTACTATCCAAGAACTCCTTGAATACTATCCTTATCGCTATGAATTTATTCATGTTGTAAGACTTCAAGATTGTGTGGAAAATCAAGGTATGGTTAATGCCCAAGTTATTGAAAATCCCAAAGTAATGTTTTTCAAAAAGAACTTAAATCGTCTAACTTTTAGATGTATGTGCGACGGCAAAATCATAAACGTTACCATTTTTAATCGTAGTTTTTTAAAAAACAAATTAATACCTGCTAAACTAATAACCCTAGTAGGAAAATATAACCCTAAAACTAACACCTTCACCGCTAGTGATATTAAACTTAACATGGTAACCACAAACTCTATCGAAGCCATATATCACCTTGTATCAGGTATAACCAATAAACAAATAAATACCATAATAACAAATGCCCTTACTAGTCCCTTTGACTTAGACGATTATATTCCTAATTATTTAAATGAAAAATATCAACTAATGCCCAAAGAAGAAGCCGTAAGACAAATTCATATGCCAACCAATGCTACCTTAATCAAAAAAGCTAAACTAAAATTAATCTACGAAGAATTCTTTATCTTTATGTTTAAAATGAATTACTTAAAAAGAGAACGCAAACTTCATAATCAAGGTATTAAAAGATGGTTAACTAAAGAAGATTTAGAAAATATAATTAATAGCCTGCCATTTACTTTAACTAAAGATCAGCTATCTACTATAAATGATATTTATAATGATTTTATCTCCCCAAAAAGAATGAACCGTTTAGTTCTAGGAGACGTTGGTAGTGGTAAAACTATTGTCAGTATTGTAGCCATGGCTTTAAATAAACTCTCTAACTATCAATCAGCCTTAATGGCCCCAACCGAGGTACTAGCATTACAACATTATGAAACAATCAAAAAAATCTTACCCCAAGTTAATGTCGGTTGCTTAGTAGGAAGTATGACTAAAACTGCTAAGAAAAAAACTATCCAAGATTTAATTGATGGTACTATTGATATCCTAGTCGGTACCCATGCCATTCTAAGTGAGAACGTTACCTTTAAAAATTTAGGTCTTGTTATTACTGACGAACAACATCGTTTTGGCGTTAATCAACGTAATATTATTCAAAACAAAGGTACCATGGTTGACGTTATCTACATGAGTGCCACCCCAATTCCTAGAACTTACGCTCTAGCATTATATGGTGATATGGATTTATCCGTGATAAAAACTAAACCTAGCGGTCGTAAAGAAATTATTACCAAAGTAGTGGCCGAAAAAAATATTAAAGAGGTTCTAGAAAGTGCTTGGCAAGAACTAAAAAATGGCCACCAAATTTACTGCATTGCCCCTCTAATTCAAAACGAAGACGAAGAATCTAATTTAAACGATATTTATAAGTTAGAAGAAAACTTTAATAAAGCCTTTAACAACAAAGTACCTATTGGCATTCTTCATGGTAAAATGAAAAAAAATGAAAAAAATGAAGTTATGGCATCTTATGCTAGTGGCAAATATCGTATCCTAATTAGTACAACAGTCATTGAAGTAGGGGTCGATGTTAAAAATTCGACTATGATAATTATTTATAATGCTGAACGTTTTGGCCTTGCTACTTTACACCAGCTCCGTGGCCGAGTAGGGCGTAACGACATCCAAAGTTATTGTTATTTAATTGCTAATGCCGATATTCCCCGTCTTCAAGTACTAGAGTCTTCTAACGACGGCTTCTATATAAGTGAAAAAGACTTCGAACTACGTGGTGAAGGTGATCTATTTGGTATCAAACAATCAGGAGATATGAAATTTAAACTAGGTGATATTAATCGTGATAAAAAAATTCTTCTTCAATGTAAGAATGATTCTTATGACTACTTAGAAAACTTTGATAATAATCCTTTATATTTACGTATCATTGACGATATAAAGTTTCATAATTAAAAAGCGTCTTGTTAAGTCGAGGCGTTTTTCTTAATAAACAAAAAAGGAGCCTTAAGGCTCCACAGGGGGTTTTGGTTTTTGATTGTATAAATTCACTCTGTAAAATCGTAAAATATACAACCGGCATGACTTATATCATCATGCTATATTCAGTTTATAATGAATTTGTAAATTTGTCAATTGCCTTTTTTACAATTTTAAAATTATTTTACATAGTTGAATTTTCTATTTTCTATTATATGCCTAAAATAAAGCCAAAACCCCGGCTGTCAATACTTTGTCAATACATCAAAATTCAAGAAAGCCTTAACAAATCATTTACACCTGCAAATTAAATCTAGCTATATATTATATTAAGCTGTATAATATAAGCACTAGGAGACTTTGTATGAAAATAAATTTTAAAAGTTGGCTTTCCGTTTTAGTCCTTGTTGTCTTAAGCGTTTATTTAAAAAACTATCTAACCAATCACCACTTAGTTTTATCTAATCTTTCTAAAACTATTATTTTAGTGGTGTTAATTTTTCTTGTTATCCTAAACACAATAAAATACACCAAGTACGATAAACCTAAAATCAACATCTTAAGTATTTTAAAAATCATTTTATTACTAACTATTATCCTTATTCTTAATGCATTTCCAGAGGAACCTATCGAAGGCAATTATCTTAAAATAACTGATTACTTAAAAAATACGGAAAACTTCTATGAAACTAACTACTTTTATCGCAACTACTATCCAACTTATATCAAATATTATAACAACACGGTAGCGGAAGATAACTATATCTATACAACTTATTATGATGTTATCGGTAACCCAACTAAGACCATTAACGAAAAAACGCAAGAACGAATTTCTACTATCAAAAAACGTCAAATAAAAATGAACTTACCGGAAGTTATCTATATTACTAATATAGATAACACTGAATATCGTATCGTTAGAACAGATTACATTCTAGGCCAAAGACAAATCGTTAAAGTTCAAAAAATAATTAATAAAACTTTTAAAGATGTTACTAACTCTGTTACTATAAATAACTCGGCATCCTTTAAATTCTTAACTAAAGATTTAGGTTACATCAATAACGATTCTAACACCAAACCTTTAAAAGTAATTACTAGCGATTCCAAAGATATAGTTGATGCTAAAATTAACTTAGATAAAACCCTTCTAAAATCATTAAACATCTTAGATTTTCCAACTAAGCAAGATAATATTTATATCATGAATGTCTCAGTTTATGAGAGTAGCCAAATAAAAGAATTAACCTTAGAAAGTGAGGATGGTATAACATGGAACCAACAACAATCAAACGAGTAGAACTTTTAGCACCCGCTGGCGATATCGCCTCTCTTCGTGCTGCCATTGAAGCCGGCTGTGATGCCGTATATTTAGGTGGTAAACAATTCGGGGCTCGTGCATACTCCAATAATTTTACCCGTGAAGACCTAGTCGAAGCTATAAAACTATGTCATTTATATGGCGTTAAAGTCTATGTAACTTGCAACACTATAATATATGAAAACGAAGTACCAAGTTTTTTAGACTATGTTAGATTTCTCCATCAAAATAACGTTGATGCTATCCTTATCCAAGACCTCGGCATGCTTGATTTAGTTCGTAAAAAATTTCCTAACTTAGAAATCCATTCTTCAACCCAAATGCATATCCATAATTTAGACGACGTTAAACTAATGGAGATGCTTGGCGTTAAAAGAGTAGTCCTAGCTCGTGAAACTTCTATCGATACCATTAAAGATATCAAAGCCCATTCTAATATTGACTTAGAAATCTTTGTTCATGGTTCTTTGTGCATTTCTTACTCGGGCGAATGCCTTATGTCCAGTCTAATTGGTGGTCGCAGTGGCAACCGTGGCATGTGCGCTGGAACTTGTCGTCTCCCATACAATGTTTTATCCAATCATAAAATAATTAATAAAAACGAACCATATCCTTTATCTACTAAAGACCTAAACTCTCTAGAAAACTTAAAAGAACTTCTAGATACCGGTGTATCTTCCCTTAAAATTGAAGGTCGTATGAAATCAAGCGACTACGTCTACTGTGTTGTCAAACTATATCGCCAAGCAATCGACAGTTACTATAAATATGGTAAAGTAATTATTAACGAATCTCTTCTTCATGACTTAAAAATAATCTTTAATCGTGGTTATACAAAAGGCTTTCTCTTTAATACTGATATTCATGATTTTATCAATGGCCAAAGACCTAACCATGAAGGTATTGAAGTAGGAACCATTCTAGCTTGTAAAAAGAAAATTGCCACTATAAAACTAAGCGATACTATCCACATTGGCGATGGTCTAAGAATACTAGGTGAACCTGACCAAGGTTTAATCGTTAATGACTTTTATATCGATAACAAACTAAGAAAAGAAGCTGTTAAAGGTGATATCATAACCATCAAAGTCCATGAAGCCGTAAAACCAGATAGCAAAGTTTTATTAACTAACTCACAGTTTATTCACAATAATATTGAAGAAACTTTAAAATTAAACCCTAGGAAAGTGC
This sequence comes from uncultured Bacillota bacterium, assembly GCA_937926935.1. Lineage (GTDB taxonomy): Bacteria > Bacillota_I > Bacilli_A > RF39 > UBA660 > CAG-605. The sequence goes on along the minus strand of CALBBI010000014.1, from coordinate 1,958 downwards.
CAATCTCTTTCAAACTAACAGCTAAACTAGGTCAGCCATTAACATTAGAAGTAAACGATACTAAAAATAAAATAATTCTAGAGGGTAATATCGTTGAACCAGCTAGCAAACTACCAACTTCAAAAGAAACTTTAACTGAAAAACTATCCAAAGTCGGCAATACCATTTATAAATCAGAAACCATAACCCTAGAATGCGACAACAATATCTTTATTCCTTTAAAAAATCTCAACGAACTACGTCGCCAAGCTCTAGAACAACTAAATGAAAACCGTTTATATCAAATACCATTTAAAGAAGAAGAGTATAATATTGAAGTACCTGATTTTGAACAAACTAAACTAAAAACTTGCTTAGTAAACTCCCAAGAACAATATAATCAAGTTAAAAATGAGTCTTATGATATCATATATAGTTCACTAGATATTCCTAATACAATTAGAAAATACCCTAAAGTTATGAACAGTTATCCTGATAATCTAACCAAAATACTAGCCGGGGAAGTAGGTGTATTTAATAAATATCATAGTAATATTGATACTGACTATTCCTTCAATGTTGTCAATTCTTATACTGTGGCATTTCTTCATAACTTGGGTGCTAACAAGATAACTCTTTCTTATGAACTTAACGAAACCCAAATTACAGAACTTATATCTAACTATCACCAACGATATCATAAACATCCTAACTTAGAAGTAATCGTCCATGGCTATCCTGAAATAATGATATCTAAGTTTAGCTTAAATAAATACTATAATAATGCAGACTTAAAATTAGAAGATAGATATCACAACCTTTATAGGATAGAAACCACTAATGATTTAATGACAATCTATCATTGCAAACTATTAGATAATAGAAATATTGACTACTATAAACTAGGAATCAATTCAACCCGTATAAATCTCTAAGTAAGTTATAACTTTTTAACTTATAAATTTATATGCAAAAACACGATATTTTACCAATTGGTTATACTAAATACCAGCGTTTTAATAATTATAAAAATTACCAAAAGTTTTTTAAAAAACAACAAATGTGTTGTATGACCTAAAATGTCATAAAAAGTATCAAAATTTGGAGTTGAAATATATCTTAACAATGTAGTATAATTAAAATAGCATAGGCGTATAGCCGAATAGTTATGAAGTAGGATGGTATTATATGAATAAAAAATTAAAAATTACATTAGCATCTGTTGGCATACTTTTAACCCTTTGTATTTGTATAGGAATAAGTTATGCATATTGGTTAACAACAAAAACTCAAACCGATACCAACGTTGCTAGGGCTAACTGTTTTGATACCCAATTTATCGAAAACAGTAGTGCAATTAACTTGGAAAAACAATTTCCCGTAACGGATGAACAAGGAGAAGCCTTAAAACCTTATTCATTCACAATTAAGAATACTTGTACATATTCAGCAAATTATCAAATTAATTTAGAGACTATAGCAAGTACCTTAAAATTAAAAAATCTTCGTGTTAAAATAGGAACTAAAGATTCTGACCTTTTATCAAATTATCCTGATGCTAGTGCTTCTAAAGTTATAAGTGATGCTACTGATGCTAGAAGATTAGCAGTTGGTACTCTTGATACAGGCGACTCAATGACTTATGAATTAAGAGTATGGTTAGATAAAGATACAACATTAGATGATATCAATAATACAGTTGGTGCTGATAATAGTTGGCAAGGAAAAATCACTGTTACAACAACACTTGCTACTGATATCACAAACTTTGATGACGGTGTTATTGCATCTTATCCTAAATTATATCAAGGATTAATTCCTGTTCGTTATGACGATTCAGGCAATGCCGTAGTAGCATCTTCTACTGAAGAATGGTTCAACTATGGCAAACATAAATGGGCTAATGCCGTTTTAGTAGATTGCAGTGACAATACAATTAAAAATAAATACTTTAATAGTGATATGCAACTTCGTGAAGA
>CALBBI010000013.1:0-7258 GCA_937926935.1 uncultured Bacillota bacterium | reverse complement strand
AAATTAAGATAAAATATAATTATTTATTGAGATATTTAGTACTGGTACGTCCTAGGATATAGTCTATTGAGTAGTTGGTTAGGGTACATAGACTTATGAGGGTTTCACTATTGATTAGGTGTTTTCCTCTTTCGTAAGCAGCAAAGGCAGAGTAGGAACAATTTAATTTTTTGACTATTTCTCTTAGGGTTAGGTAGAGTTCATTACGGGCTTCTTTTACTCTTTTACCTATTTTTATTAAATTTATTTTAGTTGAAGTTTTGATTTCTATTATATAGGAGCAAAACAAGTATTTATTGTACCTAAAACAGGAACATATAGGTTAGAAACTTGGGGGTCTCAAGGTGGTAGTGGTGTTAATAAAAATACTGAAACAAATGGTAATACTTATTATGTAAGAAATGGAGGCTATGGTGCATACTCATTAGGGTATATAAATTTAAATAAAAGTGAAAAAATATTCTTAAATGTTGGTGGCGGTGGCTCTGGTTACATTGGAAATTCATTATTAACTAATAAAGCCATGTATTGCTATAACTGCGAAGAATCTAGTGAAGAAAGTACTAAAACAATATCAACAACATGTGCCGAAGAAAAACCAACTGAAAATTGTGCTAAAAAAGGAAATGGTTATGCTAGAATAACATACATAGGAAATGACAAGTAGAAAGATGATACTTGTCATTTTAAAATTGTAATAAATAGAGAAATGATATAAAATAGAATTACGTGATTAATGGGAGGTATATATGCCTAAATGGACAGAAGAGCAAACACAAGCAATATATAAAAAAGGAAAAAATATAATAGTATCTGCAGGAGCTGGATCTGGTAAAACCGCTGTGCTTTCACAAAGGGTATTAGAACATGTGAAATCAGGAATAAATATAGATGAGTTATTAATCTTAACATTTACTAATGCTGCGGCTCAAGAAATGAAAGAAAGAATAAGAAAAAAAATTAAAGAAGTACCTGAACTAAAAGATCAATTAGATAAAATAGATATAGCTTATATAACCACATTTGATGCATATTCTTTATCGCTAGTAAAAAAATATCATGATTATTTAAATATATCTAATAAAATTAATATTATAGATAATAGTATTATGACAATTGAAAAAGAACAAATATTAGAAGAAATATTTTTAGAATACTATGAGAGTAAGAATGAAAAGTTTTTGAAATTAATTAATGATTTTTGTTTAAAAGATGATAGTGAGATTAAGAGAGCTATTCTAACTTTAAATAATAAGTTAGATAATAAATATGATAAAGAGAAGATATTAAATACTTATATTGATAGTTATTACCAGGATAATGTAGTAGATAAGTATATTAATGAGTATATGAAATTAATTAAGAAGAAGATACATAGTATAGCAAAACAAATAGATAATTTAGGATACTATGTAGATAGTGAGTATATAAATAAGTTATATGATGTAGTTAATCCGATATTAAATAGTAAGAATTATGAAGAGATAAAGTTTAGTAGTGCTAACTTTGGGAGGATGCCTATACTTAGAGGGGCTATAGATAGCGCTAAGGTTATTAAAGATGAAATAAAGAATTTAATTAATGAACTAAAAGAACTTACTAAGTATAATAGTTTAGAAGAGATAAAGAATAGTATTTATAGTACGAAAGATATAACTTATATAATTATAGAACTAGTTAAAGAGTTAGATAAAAGAGTATGTGAATATAAAAGAAAAAATAATGCTTATGAATTTGTTGATATATCAAAGATGGCAATTGGAATACTAGAAAAGTTTGAAGATATTAGAAATGATTTAAAGAGTACTTATAAAGAAATTTTGATTGATGAGTATCAAGATACGAATGATTTACAGGATATGTTTATATCATATATAGAGAATAATAATGTATATATGGTTGGAGATATTAAACAAAGTATTTATCGATTTAGAAATGCTAACCCGATGTTATTTAAGAAAAAATATGATGCTTATACTGATGGAATACTAGGAGAAAAGATTGATTTAAACCGTAATTTTAGAAGTAGGAGTGAAGTTTTAAATAATATTAATCTTATCTTTAATTTAATAATGGATTTAGATATTGGGGGTGCTGATTATATTTTGTCGCATCAAATGATATTTGGGTTAACTCCTTATAATGAACATAGTCATGAGAATTATAATATGGAAATACTTAATTATGAAGAGTTAGAAGGCAAGAATTTTACTAAGGAAGAAATTGAGATATTTACGATTGCTCAGGATATTAAGAAGAAAATTGATAATCATTATAGGATAATGGATAAAGATACGATGCAATCAAGAGAGGTTACGTATGGAGACTTTGTTATCTTAATGGATAGGTCTACTAGTTTTAATCTTTATAAGAAAGTTTTTGAGTACTTGAATATTCCACTTACAATATATCGTGATAATACGATTTCAAACTCAGTAGATATAAGTATAATAAAGAATATTTATAATTTATTAGTATTAATTGATAAGAAAGATTTTGGAGTAAGTTTTAGTTATTCGTTTATGGCTGTTGCTAGGTCGTATTTATTTAGAATGAGTGATAAAGAGATATTAAAGATAATTAATACTAGGGGATATGCTAGTACGAAGATATATGAAATATGCTATAAGATAGTATGTGAAATGGATGATTTAAATAATAAAGAGATATTTAAAAGAATTATTGAAGACTTTAAGTTTTATGAAAATAGTGTGGCTGTAGGTAATGTTTTAAATAATAGTATTACTATTTCTTCGATTGGAAAGATTGTTGATAATACAGTGTCTTTTGGGTATGGACCGGAAGAGTTTTTGGAATACTTAAATATGGTTAGTGATAAGGGGTTAGATATAAAATTATCTTTGAATAAGGAAAGTGCTAACTCAGTTAAGATTATGACTATTCATACTTCGAAGGGTTTAGAGTATCCTATTTGCTATTTTAGTGGGCTTTATAAAAATTTTAATGTTGATGATTTAAAAAATAAATTTTATTATGATAATACTTATGGTTTTGTGGTTCCTTATATTGATAAGGGGATTAAGAGTAGTATTGTTAAGACTTTGTTAAAGCAAAAGTATATGGAAGAAGAGATTTCAGAGAAGTTAAGGTTGTTTTATGTTGGTTTAACTAGAGCACGTGAGGCCATGATTATGGTGGGTAGTTTTAAGAAGAATGAGTTAGCAATTAAAGATGGGGCGGTTATTAACAATGAGGCAAGACTTAAAATTAGAAATTTTGCTGATATAATTGAAGATGTTTATGATGTAGTTAAGGCTTATATGAAGGATATTGATACGACAAAGATTGGCTTAACGAAGGAATATAATTTAAGAAAGAATAAAGATTATAAAGATTTGATTGATAATAGTGGGGTTATGGAAGTTGAAGATAGAGAGATACTGGAAGAAAAAGTTACCTCGGCAAGGTATTCTAAGGCTAGTAAGAGTATTTTAAGTGTTGAAGATACAAAGAATATGGAATTTGGTACTAAGATGCATTATTTATTAGAGATAACTGATTTTAGTAGTCCTAACTATGAGGGGTTAAGCGAGTTTGAGAGTAGATGTATTAAGGAATTTATTAATACGGGAATACTTAGGGGAGCAGTCAAAATATATAAAGAATATGAGTTTTTATATGAAGAAGAAACCCAAGAAAGACATGGGATAATAGATTTATTAATTATTAAAGAGAATGAATGTATTATTGTTGATTATAAGTTGAAGAATACTAAGGATGAGGCGTATGTAAAGCAGCTTAGAGGGTATAAAAATTATGTTAATTATATGACTTCTAAGGATACTAAGACTTACTTATATTCGATATTAGATAGTAAGTTAGTTCTAATAGATTAGAAAGTTAAATATATTTTAGGGGAGGAATAAATGGTTGAAAATGTTATTGAAGTAGAAATTCCGGGTAGTTCACATTTGTTACTTTTAAATAAGAATGGTAAGGGGACGTATTCTTATAGTTTGCTTTTAAATCAAGGCAGAAGTATGTCGTTGTGTAATTTTTATCAGGTGTTAACTCCAGAAGAAAAATTATATTATCATAGTAGTAAACATGATCATTATTTAATGATAGTTGGCGATACTTATGTAAGAGGAATATTTGATATGGATAATGACCATTATGTAAAACTTGATAGTGCCGATAGGAAGGTTTTTGAACAAGCGATTGCAACATCAAAAGATGTAACGTATAAGAATGAACCTGAAATTAAAGATAATATGTATTCTAAAGTATTAAAAAGAGCTTTTAAATTCAAAAAATGAATTAAAGCTCTTTTATTTGGTAGTTAGTTTTAGTACAAAGAAAATTAATGGCGGTATCTAGAGTATAATCATAATACTTGAAAGTGAAGGTGCCACCATTTTTTATTTTGATAATATATTGGTAAGATGGTCTAGAGATAAGGTATGAGGTATCAAGGTATTCTTCTTTTAAAATATATTCGATTTCACTAAAGTCGATGTAGTAAGTTTTACCTAGAGTTGTGTAGTTTAGGGTGTCTTTAGTAAATTCAAAAGTACCTTTAGTTATTTCAAGTTTTCGTTTAAGAAGAAGGGACCAGATACTTAAAAGAATGATGGTGAGTAGTAGTAAGATAGAGCGAGTGAGGTTTGAAGATACTTTTTGAAAGATAAGAATGGTTGTAAGGACAAAGAGAGTAAGGATAAGATAGAGGCAGATATTAAATAGATAATTACATTTATATTTAAATTCCATAAAAACACATCCTATTCTTAAAGATTATAGCATAAAAACTTTACAATTGTATACATTAATAATAGATATTATTTAGCAGCTAGTATTGACGAGTGCTAATAATAGTGATATAGTGTAGGTATGAAAGGAAATGATAAATATGGAATTAATTCCAAGAAAATTATATTTAGACGATTTGTTTGATGAGGTAATGGCTCCAAGTAATAATGCTATGAAATGTGATATTTATGAAAAGGATGGCAAATACAACATTGAAATGGACATTCCCGGATTTAAAAAAGAAGATATTAAGTTAGATTGTGAAAAAGGTTATTTAACCGTATCTGCTAATAAAGAATTTAAGAAAGAAGAACATGAGGGTAAGAAATATATCCGTCGTGAAAGAACTAGTACGAAATTTGCAAGAAGTTTCTATTTGGATGATGCTGATGAAGATTCAATTGAGGCTACGTTTAAAGATGGAACATTACATGTAGTAGTAGCAAAGAAAGATCAATCTAAAGATAAAAAATATATTGAAATTAAATAACAAAGAAAAGGACATTTGCTTAGGTGCGAGTGTTCTTTTTTTGGTTGGTAGAATAGATTAAAGTAATTAACAAAGTTTAACTTCTTAAATAAAATATAAGTAGGAGGTAAAAGATGAATAATGGAGAAAAAATGAAACAAAAAGACGCTTTAAATATCTTAGAAAATAATAATAATGGTGTACTTAGTGTATGTGAAGCTAATGTACCATATAATTATCCTGTGTGTTATGATACTGACTACTTTTGTGGATGTGTCAAAATAATAATACGTGCTAAGAAATGCTGTGAATTAGTAGAAAAAATAAATAATAATAATAAAGTGTCTTTAATAGTAACGGGAAATAATAGTAATTATAATATGTGGGGATTTAATTGTAATAATAGTAAGGGAATAACTAGTGTTGTGGCAACGGGTAGGGCGCAGATAGTTGAAGACGAAGTAGATTGTTGTAATCCTAGGGATAATTGTTACGTTAATATTGAAATAGAAGTATGTGATATCAAGGGAAGAAGGAATATTGTTTGTATGTAATTCTTTCTAATAATAAGGAGAATATAGAATATTTTTTAAATAAGAGTAGGGTTATTAGTAAAATAGTATTTGGGGATAGGGTTATATATCTAGTAAGATATAAGGATAAGAAAGTAATATTGTGTAATGTAGGATATTCTAAAGTAATAATGGGTTCAATTTTAGGATTTATATTTAATAATTACAAAGTAAGAATGGTATATGTAGTTGGAGATATGGCTTATATAGGGATGGAAGAAGTTTATATTGGTGATGTTGGAGTAGTTGTAAGGGCGGTTGAGTATGATGTTGATTATACGAGTTTAGGTAAGATTTTGGCAGTAAGTATGGATGATGTGATTGGGGAATATTATGGTAGTGAGGTTGTGGATAGTGGTGAGGGTTTTGATTTTAAGATTATTAGAGGTAGCAGTGGCAGTGGGGAGATGGCAGTCTTTGATAAGGAGAAAATGGTGGAGTTAAGGGATAAGTATAAACTTGATTTTATTGACGATAATAGTGGTTCGATATATAAGATTTGCAGTAAGTTTGGAGTTTTGGTTGTGGCAATTAAGGGGATAAGTAATTTTGGAACAAAGAAAGAAGAATATTTAAAGTATAAGGAATATGCCAGGGAGAAAGCTAATTTAGTATTAGAAAGAATATTAGATAGAGAAGAGCAAAAGTAGCTCTTTTTTGCATTGGAATGCTATTTATAGTTGGTTTTATAAAATTCATGTTATAATCTTATTTAGAAAGATGGGCTTTATTTATGAAATATATTGGCTCAAAAGTCTTAAAATCTAAGAATTTAATTTTAAGACCCACTAAGGAAGAAGATTTAAAAGTTATTTGGAATATTTTATGTGATATCGATGTTGCTAAATATTATCTTGTGGGAAAGATAAATTACGATTGGGATAAAGAAAAAGAATGGCAATATAAAAAGCTAGACAAAGCATTAAATAGTGATGTGTTTCAATGGTCTATAATTTTAAAAGCTAATAATAAATGTATTGGTCAAATAAGTTGTCTAAATTCTTATAATGAAAGTGACGATAAAAATGCTGATACGATAAGAGATGTTGGTTGGGTAATAAATTCACAATATCAAGGAATGGGTTTGGGGACAGAGGCTGCAAAATTAATGCTTGATTATATGTTTTACGAAGTTGGAATTGAAAAAATTGAAACATGTGCTGCAATAGAAAACCCTGCTTCTTGGAAGATTATGGAAAAGTTTGGTTTTCGTAGATTAAATAAAACAAAGCTGCTTAAATATACTGTTCAAACTAAGAAAACTGAATGTTATTGCTATGAAATAACGAGAGAAGAGTATATAAGGTGAAAAGTTAATATATGGTTAGAGAATATTGGATAAAGAAGAGCAAAAATAGCTCTTTTTTGCGTTGAAAGAAGTAAAAATTAGTGAAATTTGCAGAAATTTTAAAAAAAATGCAAAGAAAAAAAAGAAAATTAAGGG
>CALBBI010000012.1:0-1719 GCA_937926935.1 uncultured Bacillota bacterium | reverse complement strand
CAAAGGTTGGTTTTTAGAGATGGGGTTAGCGGAAGAGGAGATAGTATTCTATAAATCAACGAGTGAGATGGGTACTTTAGGTAAGAAAAATAGAGAGGCTTTTTATAATGACATTGACTTAGATAGTCATGATACTTCTAATAAATTAAGAGTAATGTTTGCCATAAATCAGTATAATGAAGGAGTACATGCGCCAAATGTTGATGGCGTTATTTTGGGACGTAGTACATGTTCAGATATAGTATATTTTGAACAAATAGGTAGGGCTTTAGCTGTCCGTGGAGATACGGAAGAAAAATTAAATAAGTTATCACAGATGTCTTTAGAAGAACTAACAACGTTAGCAAGAAATAATAACTTAGAAATAAACAGTAGTGATACTAAAGAAGATATTGCCAATAAGTTAGTTTCGCCTTTAATAATTGATTTAAGTAATAACTATGAGTATATTGCAGAACTGGAGAATGATTTAAAAGATAAAATTAGAGAAACAAGTTTAAGACATAGCGAAGCTAAATCGCCAAGAAGTCTAAAAATAACGAATTATAGATTTGATATTGAGTTAGTTAATAAAGACTTATATGATATGTTATCTTATGTTAAGAGCAGACTATCTTTAAGCTGGGAAGAAATGTATGAGTTGGCCAAGAAATATTATGAGCACCATGGTTCTTTAAAAATGACAAAAATGTTTAAGACAGTTAATGGTTATGAATATAATGAAACAGGGGTTAATCTTGGTAGATGGCTAACTAATCAACGTAAAAATTTAAATTTATCAAATATGAGAAAAAAATTATTATTAGATATTGGAATACGTTTTGGAAATTATAATGATTTACAATGGAGCGAAAATTATGGGCTAGCTAAAAATTATTATGAACATTATGGTAATTTGATAGTTCCTTTTAAATTTAAAACAATTAATGGTTATGAGTATGATGAGGAAGGGGTTAGTCTTGGTGTATGGATAGTTTCTCAACGCAGGAATAAAAAATTAACTGATGAAAGAAAAAAATTATTATTAAATATTGGTATGCAATTTGGAGGAACAAATGATTTTAAGTGGAGTGAAAATTATGAATTAGCAAAAAAGTATTTTGAACATCATGGTGATTTGAATATTGCTTGCAAATTTAAAACAATTAATGGTTATGAATATGATGAGTCTGGTGTCAATCTTGGTTGGTGGTTAGATAAACAACGCCATAATGAGGCTTTATCAAAAGAAAAAAAGGAGCTATTGTTAGCTATCGGTATGTACTTTGAAGATTATGTTGATTTACAATGGAATAAAAATTATGAATTAGCAAAAAAATATTTTGAACATCATGGTGATTTGAATATTGCTTGCAAATTTAAAACTATTAATGGTTATGAATATGATGAATCTGGTGTCAATCTTGGAGAATGGCTAAGACAACAACGCTCTAGAAAAAACTTGTCAGAAGAAAACAAGAAAAAATTATTAAAGATAGGAATGTATTTTGGCGGTGTAAATGATTTAAAGTGGAATAAAAATTATGAGTTAGCTAAGAAATATTATGAATATCATGGTAATTTGAAAATATCAAAAAACTTTAAAACACTTAATGGCTATGAGTATGATGAGGCTGGGGTTAGTCTTGGAGTGTGGTTAGCAAAACAGCGTTTTAATAATAATTTATCTGAGGAAAGAAGAAGGTTATTAAGTAATATTTTTTTGCTAACTCATAATTT
>CALBBI010000011.1:0-10989 GCA_937926935.1 uncultured Bacillota bacterium | reverse complement strand
TAACTTAGTTTTTAAGATATTAACTGGGGCATAGGTATTTGTATTAGCTTGAAAATATCCAATATAATAAGCATCTGGCCACTTATGTTCCATAATTTCTTTAACCTCGTTAAACTGAGTTATTAAGTCTTTAGAAACATTACCAGCAAAGTCCCCACTACCTAATTTAGAACAAAAAATACAACCATTACCATTTATTTTATTAGGACAACTAAAGTTAGCATTAAGAGAAACTTTAAAAACTTTCTTACCATATTTATGACGATAATAATAGTTTAAAGTATGATATCTTTTATTATCTAAAGAGTATTTAAACATAGAATCACTTCCTTGATTATTCTATCTAATTTTGATATACTTGTAAATAGAAAGTAGAGGGGTATGATGAGTACTTTAGGCACACATTTTAAGTTAGATAATCAAAATAAATTTAGTAACCCTAAGGCGGTATTTAAGGGAGAAAAATATCGTATTACAATACTTAGTGATATTTTAATTAGATTAGAATATGATGAGGCAGGAATATTTTTTGATAATTATACAGAGTTAGTTAAGAATAGAAACTTTCCTTTAATTGAATTTGATGTTCAAGAAGATAACAAGTTTTTAGTTATTACAACGAAGCATTATCGTTTACAATATTTGAAAGAAAAACCTTTTGTGGGGTCTACTTTTGCACCAGATTCTAACCTTAGAATTAATCTTTTAGATACGGATAAAGTTTGGTATTTTAAACATGATGAAGCCCGCAACTTTGGGAGTGTTGTAGAAAATATTGATACAAAAGAAGTTTATATTAGTAAGGCTGAACAGATACTAAGTGAGAATGATAAAACTAAGTCTAAGAATAAAAATACTAAGATGGATAAGATAAGAGCAAGAGATGTTTTTGTAAAACGAAAAGGGTTGTATTCAACGGATGGCTTTGTATCAATAGATGACTCTAGTAGTTTGATTATTGATAATGAAGGATATTTAAGGGTTCCAGAAAAGAAGAGAATAGATACTTATGTGTTCTTATATCGTAGAGATTTTGGCGAATGTTTAAAAGATTATTTTACTTTGATAGGTAACCCCCCTTTAATACCTAAATATGCTCTTGGTATATGGTGGTATAAAGATCAAAGATATGATTTTGATAGTATTAAAGATTTAGTTTTTAACTTTAATAAGTATGAAATACCAGTTAGTACAATATTACTAGGAGAGTATTGGCATATTAAAGATAAGAATGACGATAAGAAGTACGTTAGTGGCTTTACTTTTGATAGAGATTTATTTCCTAATCCTAAGGAGTTTAGTGATTACCTACATGATAGAGGGATAAGACTGGGGTTAAAGATTAATCCTAGTGAAGGAATACATCCACATGAGTTTAAGTTTCAAGAGTTTGCAAGTGAGCTTGAGATTACCGATAATCAAACCATACCTTTTAATGCATTTGATAAGAAGTTTATTAGTGCATATTTAGATAAGTTAATTAATCCTTTATATAATGATGGAGCAGATTTTTTCTTTATTGATTATTTAACAAGAGATAGTAATCAACTTACAGCGCTTAACTATTATCATATTAATGATTTTAGAAAGTTTAATAACAATCGTGGGTTAGAATTATCTAGAATTAGTGGAAATGCACCGGCTAGTTATCCTATTTACTTTAGTGGGGAGACAGTAGTTAGTTGGGAGACTTTGAAAAAAATTCCGGAACTTACAAGTCGCGCTGCTAATTTAGGACTTACTTGGTATAGTCATGATATTGGGGGGTTTAAAGAGGGCATGGAAGACCAAGAACTTTACTTAAGATATGTGGAGTTAGGATGTTTTCAACCAATATTTAGATTTGCTAGTACGAAGGGACATTATTATAAGAGAGAGCCTTGGCGTTGGGATTTAAAAACATTTACAATTGTTAAAGATTATTGTACGTTAAGAGCTAGGTTAGTAAGTTATTTGTATGCTGAAGGGTATAAGTATCATAAAATAGGAACTCCAGTAGTTCAACCTTTGTATTATAAAGTTCCTGAAATATATGACGAGGTATTGTATCGTAATGAATATTATTTTGGTAGTGAGCTTTTAGTGGCACCGATTACGAAACCAAAAGATTTAATCATGAATAGAGCAATTGAGCAAATTTATTTGCCAGAAGGTACTTGGTATGATTTTAAGACTGGTAAGAAATATATTGGCAATAAAAGATATGTTATGTTTTTTAAGGATGAGGATTATCCCGTGTTTGCTAAGAGTGGGTCAATTATTATATTAAATGATTTAGAAGATAATATTAATGCTACTAATGCACCAAAGTCGTTAGAAGTTCATGTATTTCCTGGTAAGAATAATATTTATAACTTATATGAGGATGATGGGGTTAGTTCGTTATATAAGGATGGATATTATATTGTAACAAGATTTGATTATAACTACTTACAAAATAACTATACTTTAATCATAAGACCTTTTGAAGGTAAGAGTGGAATTATTCCAGAAACAAGAAATTATAAGATAAGATTTAGAAATACTAAGAAAGCTAGCGATGTTGTAGTTATGTTGGAAGCGGATGTTATTTCGTATGAATCTTATATTGAAGATAATGACTTTGTTATAGAGGTTAAGGATGTTTCAACGGTAAGACAGTTAACGATAAATTGCAAGGGAAATGATATTGAAATTGATGCGGTTAGAATTATTAATGAAGATATTGATTCAATTATTGCTGATATTCCAATAAAGACAACGTTAAAAGATATTTTAGGAAAGATTATGTTTAGTGATAAAGATTATAGTGATAAAAGAATTGCTATTAAGAGACTTAAACGACAAGGTTTGGAAGATAAGTTTGTTAGAGTATTCTTACGATTATTAGAGTTTACAAAAGATATTTAAGACACGAGATGTGTCTTTTTTCTAGGCTAAAAAGTGTCAAATTTGTGTCAAATTTTGGCCTTTTTTAAAAAACTTTGCCAAAAATGTGCAGAAAAAAAAGAAAATCGACACTTTTCCGGTAATAAAGAGTAGTAGAGGGATAGAATTTTTCCTTCTTAGAAAAATCGGAGGTTTTGATGAAAAAACTAGTAGAAAATTTAAAGAGAAAGGGAGTGATAAAATGACCGATAATATAATAACAAATGATACCAAAGTTGTACCTAAAAATATTGTGGAATATAAGAAAATTAATTCTGATTACCAAATTCCACTTATTTATGACCGACCTTTTAAAGCCGTTTGTAAAACTTATAAAGAATTTATCAATAAAATTTTAATCGAGTTACTAGATGTTAATCCCAAAAGCATTGAAGCATCTTATTTTGTTGATGCTGAACTACCACTCGAACAACATAGTAGTAAGAAAATGATAACAGATTTATTGTTACACGTTGAGGATAATTTTTTTATTGATGTTGAAGCTTATTCAAGTTTCTCCGCTGGTAATGTTATTAAAGGTACAAATTATGCCTTTCGTATTGTTATAAGTGAAGAAGTTGATGGTAAAAATTATAAGAAGTTAAGACTTATTCAAGTGAACTTTATTCGTGGTAAATATGATGCTGATTGCAATTATCTTACTGAAGGCTTTGCCATGAGAAGCAACCGAACCAATAAAGTAATGAAATATACACCAGAATTTGTTTTCGTTTATCTTGAAAATGTCGAAGAAATTGCTTATAATGAAACTAGGAATTGGTTATATAGAGCCTTAAAAATGTTAGTAAGTAGTAGTATTCAAGAAACTAAAATGCTAGCAGGCGATGACCCGATACTTAGTAAGGTGGCTTTCTTTATGAAAAATTATTCAAATCAATACAGCAATTTAATGTATGTTAATGAGCAAGAAGAACAAGAAAAAGTATATAATACTGATATGGCTTTAGCTGCCGAAACCGGCGAGAATAAAGGCCGCGTTGAAGGCCGTCTTGAAGAAAAACAAAAAATGGTTGAAAATTTATTGAACTTTGGAGATAGTATTGAAAAAATTTCAGCTGTTTCAGGCTTGTCTATAGAAGAAGTTCAAAAAATTAAGGATAGTTTAGAAAAATAACAACAAAGATTCTACTTGAAAAGGTAGGATTTTTTAAATGACTAGAAAAACTACCAATAAATACAGGCATGGTAGCTAAAATGACTTTAAAAGATGATTAAAGTTTGGTATAATTCTTTTGGATTAAACTTAAAGGAGAATTGTTATGGACTTTTTAGATAAATATGATGTACATATAAATAATAAGGAACTTTTATTAACGGCTCTTACACATACTAGTTATGCTTATGAGCATCAAGTACCTTCTTATGAAAGATTAGAATTTTTAGGGGATGCTGTCCTTCAACTTATTTCGAGTGAATATTTATATAAAAATATGAATTTAAAAGAGGGCGAGATGTCTAAAGTTAGAGCATCTTATGTTTGCGAGGATGCTTTATATGAGTATGCTAAAAAAATTAGCTATATTCCTTATATTCGTGTTGGACATGGTCAAAAAGGAAACGTTAATGAAACAATAATTGCCGATATTTTTGAGGCGATACTTGGTTGTATTTTCTTAGACCAAGGTTTTGAAGTTGCTAAAGCTTACGTTTATAAGATAGTTATTCCTTATATTAAAAGTGGTAAATCATTTTTGAGTGATTATAAGAGTGCTTTACAAGAAATGACCCAAATGAATAAAAAGACTTTGGAGTATGTTTTAGTAAATGAATATGGCCCATCTCATGATAAAACTTTTGAAATTGAAGTTAAGATAGATAATATTATTTATGGTAGAGGCATTGGTAAGAGTAAAAAAGAAGCTGAACAGAAAGCTGCTAGAGATGCTTTTCGCAAGTGCGCTAATAAGTTTAAGTAGGAGGAGTTATGCGTTTAAAGAGTATTAAGGCAAGTGGTTTTAAATCATTTGCGGATAAAATTGAGTTAGATATTCATGACGGGATTACTTGTATTGTTGGACCAAATGGTTCGGGCAAAAGTAATGTTGTTGATGCTGTACGTTGGGTTTTAGGTGAGCAATCGGTTAAGTCTTTACGTGGTACTGGGTCAATGAGTGATGTTATATTTGCAGGTTCTAAAACTAGAAATGCCATGAGTAGAGCGATGGTTTCTTTAACTCTTGATAACTCTGACCATTACTTAAATAGTGAATTTAGTGAGTTAGAAATTAAAAGAGTTGTTTATAAGAGTGGAGAAAATGAATACTACATTAATAATGCTAAGGCTAGATTAAAAGATATTATTGATTTATTTATGGATAGTGGGGCTGGGAAAGAGTCTTTTAATATAATCAGTCAAGGTAGTGTTGAAGACATTGTTAATTCAAAACCAGAAGCTAGAAGAAGTATTTTTGAAGAAGCGGCAGGGGTTTTAAAGTATAAAAGAAGAAAAGAAGAATCATTAAAGAAGTTAGAGAAAACTAATGATAACTTAGAACGTGTTGAGTTATTAATAAAAGAAATTGAAACACAGCTAGAACCTTTAAGGGAACAATCAAAGATAGCAAAGCAATATTTAGAGTATAAAACGGACTTAGAAAATGTTGAGGTATCGTTAATTGTTCATGATATTAAAACGACGAATGACGAATATAACAAGATTAAAGCTAAGAACGAATCTTTAAAGACAACATTAGAAGAAATGGACTTGACGAGTAATAAAGATACGGCGAAGTTAGAGACTTTGAAATTAGAGAACATTAGATTAGATGAGGCAATAAGTAAATCTAATGACGAGTTAATGGGGCTAGAAAAGCGTCTAGCTGAATTACAAGCCCAAAAGCAACTAGTATTAGAACGTCAAAAATATGAAGTTGAAGATGCTAAATTACAAGAAAATATTGTTTTACTTAAAGAAGAAGAGTTAAATTTAAAGAAAAATATTACGACTTTAGAACAAGAAATTAAGAATATGACGGATGAGTTTAATAAAGTTAAAGATGAAAAAGATAGTTTAGAAGAAGAGTTACTTAAAGTATCTAAGAAGAAGTATACATTAAATAACGAAGAGGCAATTAAAAATAAAGAGTTATTAGATATAAAAAATAAAATAGAGATTATTAATGATAATATTTTGAATGATGTTAAACTACCTTTAGCGGTTAAGTCAGTATTAAATAATCCAAGACTTCATGGGATACATAAGACGATTATTAAACTTTTAGATATTCCAGATAAATATATTAGTGCGATTGAGACCTCTTTAGGGGCTAACAGCAATGTGATTGTCGTAAATGATACTGAGTGTGCTAAAATGGCTATTAATTATTTGAAAGATAATAAACTAGGACGAGCAACGTTCTTTCCTATGAATATTATTAAACCACGAAGTATTGATAGTGAGACTTTGAAACTTGTACAAAATGATATTGTTGGAGTAGCAAGTGATATTGTTAAGTATGATAAGAAATATGAGGATGTAATTAAGAATCAACTTGGTAATACCTTAATAGTTAAAGATATTGATACTTTAAATAAAGTGGGACGCCAAATAAAATATAAGTATAAAATTGTTTCATTAGATGGAGAGATTCAATATACCAATGGAGCTTTAACCGGTGGTGTTTATAAGAATAATAATAGTTTGGCTTCACAAAAGTTAGAGTTAAATAATTTACTTAAGAAGAGAGATACTTTAGAACAAGAGTTAGAACTTATTGCAAAAGATTTAAATAAAGTAAATGAGACTAATGATAGCTTAAATAAAGATATTGAAACTAATCAAAAGAGTTTTATTGAAATTAGAGAAACTTTAAATAGAAAGAATATTAGTTTTAATGAATTAAAGAGTAGTTATGAAGAGAAAACTAAGGAATTAGAAGGAACTGTGCATGTTAAGGAAAATTCTTTAGATCAAGAATTAGAAAGTATTATGGAAGAGTATTCTAATACTTTGACGAAGAAAGAACTTTTAGTTCAAGAACTTGGTAAGTTAAAGAGTACGAAGAGTGATACTAGTACTTCGATTGCCGAGTTAGAGCAAGTAGCGAGAAAAGTTAATAGTGAATATAATCAGTTAAAGCAAGAGTTAAATCGTAATGAGATAGCTTTAGGTAAAATGGATGTTAAGTTAGATAATTATTTACTTAACTTAAATGAAAATTATAATATGACCTATGAGGGCGCTATGGGGAGTGTTGATTTAGAAATTGATATGGATAGTGCTAGACTTCAGGTTAATAAGTTAAAGAGTGCGATAAAAGCTTTAGGAGAAGTTAATACAGGGTCGATTGCCGAGTATGAAAGAGTTAATACGAGGTATGTATTCTTAACGGAACAAAGTGATGATTTAAAAACTTCGGTCTTAGAATTACATAAAGTTATTGAAGAAATGGATAACATTATGACGGAGAGATTTATTGAAACTTTTAATAAGATTAATACGGAATTTAAGAGTGTATTCAAGACTTTATTTAGAGGTGGTGAAGGTCATTTAGAGCTTACAGACCCAGATAATCTTTTAGAGACGGGTATTGAAATTTCGGCACAGCCTCCTGGAAAAAAGTTAAATTCAATTATGTTATTTTCAGGTGGTGAACGTACTTTGACTGCTATTGCGTTGTTGTTTGCAATACTTAATGTTAAAACTGTACCATTTGTTATTTTAGACGAAGTTGAAGCAGCGTTAGATGAAGCTAATGTTGATGTTTTTGGTAAGTACTTAGAGACTAAGAAAGATAAATCTCAATTTATTATTATTACTCATAAAAAAAGGACGATGGAATATGCTGATTGTTTATATGGCATTACGATGCAAGAACAAGGCGTATCAAAACTCGTTAGTGTAAGATTAGAAGATTAAGCCTTCTAATTTTTTCTTTCTAAAGGAGTAAAAATGTGATATTCTTAATAGAGAGTGGTTGGTGGTTACATGAAGAAAATTGATATCCAAAAAGAGCTTAATATTAAGCCTGTTAAGATATATAAAGAAGTATTAGATCCGGATATGGTGTATATTCCCGTATCTAGTGGAGCCAATATAAATAATACTTATGTCTATAAAGATAGTGTGATTGACGGAGTAAGTCTTCCTATATCTGGTTTTATCGTAAATAAAGTATTGCTAAAAAATAGAGAATATTATTGTATTAGTAATGATTTTAAAGAGTTAAGTTTGAATCAAACTAGAGAGCCTTTAAATAGAGATTATATGACTACTAGGCTTCCTAACTTAGATAAGATATTTACTTCTAATATAAAGAGTTTATATATTAATACGATTGATCAAGACCCATATATTTTTAATAAATACTTTATGTTAAAGAATGATGCAGAGAAGATTATTAATACGATAGAGATACTAATTAATACGATGAATTTAGATAGTGTTTATTTAGTAGTAGTGTCCCAGAATGAAGAGTTAATAAGTGAATACTTAAATAATACGACTACTAATAGATTGAAGTTAAAGATAGTTAATAATTATTATCCTATTGGGAATCCAAAAGTATTAGAAAGCGAATTAAACTTAGATAATAATTCTAAGTTAGTTGATTTAGAGTTTATTTTAAAGATATATAAGACAATATTAAAAAGACAAAGTTTAACAGAGAAGAATATTACGATTAATGGAAATGCTTTGGAAGAAGGCGTGACGTTAAAAGTTAAGTTATATACAAAACTTAGTGATTATTTTAAGTATATTAAGATTAAAGAAAGGAATTATGAGATTATTTTAAATAATTCGTTATGTGGTCCTAAGGTACGGGAAGATATGATTATTACAAGTAACTTAGAGGGAGTTATTATAAATAAAGTAGTTGATGAGGAAAGTAGTCCTTGTATTTATTGTGGGCTATGTAACTTAGTGTGTCCTATGCATATTAATCCGTTAAAAAGAAATAGTAAATGTATAAATTGTGGTTTATGCAACTTTGTATGTCCTTCTAAGATTAGAAATAGTGGTGATAGTAATGAATAGTTATTTGAAATCTAGTAATACTCATAGACGTAATAAAGTTATTTATCTTTTATCTTTAATACCATTAATACTTTATGCGATATATAAGAATGGTATACTAGCGTATAATAGACATTTAATAGGGTTCTTAGGTATTTTTAAACCTTTGTACTTAGTGATATTAGGTAGTTTTATATGTTATACTTACTTATATATAAGTAATAAGTATATTCATAAGAATAAAGATATAAAAAAAGAATTTAAGAACTCTTATGAGATTATTTATGTTATTATTTTAACTTTGTCGTTACCTATTAAAACACCAATATTATTTTATACTTTAAGTGTTTTAATATATCTTTTAGGTAGTGATTATTTAAAGAGGTTTAAGATAAATGTTTTAAGTATAGTAAGATTATTATTAATATTTTTGTTAGTATTATTAAATAAATATAGTTATATGAATGTTTATGAAGATAATGTTTTAACGGCTTATACAACATTTGATATGTTTTTTGGAAGAATTGTAGGCAGTATGGGTGGGGTTAGTAGTGTTTTACTTATTATAAGTTATATTATTTTATTATTTAATCCTAGTTATAAAAGAGAGATACCTATCTTTATTGTTATAACATATTTTATTGTTAGTTTAGGGTTTGGAATGTTTACTCATGATATTAAGGATGTTTTAAAGTTAATGTTAACCAATGAAGTATTATTTCCTAGTATTTATGTAGCAACGGTATCCATAGCTAGTCCTATACTTAATAATAAGAAGATAATATATGGTGTTGGTATTGGTATTTTAGGGTTTGTTTTGGCTAGATTTATGGGTAAAGAAGGTATTTATGTAGCTATTGTTATTATGAATATTATTTTAATAATACTAGAAAAATTAGGAGAAGTTGTTGCTAAAAAAAGTTAAGGGTGGTATTCTAAATACTTGAGAAGAGGGATATTATGAATATAAATGAATTTGATTATGATTTAAATCAGGATTTGATTGCTCAGACACCACTTAGTGATAGAAGTGCATCAAAGTTAATGATTGTTAAACGAGATAGTATGGACTTAGAACATAAACATTTTAAGGATATAGTTGATTATTTACATAAGGGAGATGTTTTAGTTTTAAATGATACTAAGGTTATTCCTGCCAGGTTAATTGGGGAGAAAGAAGATACGAAAGCTCATATTGAGTTATTGTTACTAAAAGATTTAGGTAGTGATACTTGGGAGTGTTTAGCTAAACCGCAAAAGAGATTACATATGGGGACTATTGTTTATTTTGGCGAGGGTAAGTTAAAAGCTCAGGTGTTAGAGGTTTTAGACGAAGGGATAGTTCATGTTAAGTTATTATATGAAGGTATTTTATTAGAAATTTTAGACGAACTTGGGACGATGCCACTTCCGCCTTATATTCATGAACAATTAAAAGATCAAGATAGATATCAAACAGTTTATGCGAAGAATTTAGGGTCTGCAGCAGCACCTACAGCGGGTCTTCATTTTACAAAAGAATTACTTAAAGAGTTAGAAGATAATGGGATTATTGTTAAATATGTAACTCTTCATGTTGGACTTGGTACTTTTAGACCAGTTATGGAAGAAAATGTTTTAGATCATAAGATGCATACAGAGTTTTATATTATGAATAAGGATACAGCGGATGCTTTGAATTTAGCAAAAGAAGAAGGCAGAAGAATTATTGCTGTTGGAACGACTAGTTGTCGTACTTTAGAGACTGTTGCGCATAATAATGATGGCAAGTTTGTGGCATGCAGTGGTAATACGAGTATCTTTATTTATCCAGGTTATGAATTTAAGGGTATTAATGGTTTAATTACAAATTTTCATTTACCTAAATCAACTTTAGTTATGTTAGTTAGTGCTTTTGCGTCAAAAGATATTATTATGCATGCTTATAGTGAGGCTCAAAAGTTAGGTTATCGTTTCTTTTCATTTGGGGATGCGATGTTTATTTGTTAGAAGGTTAAACCTTCTTTTTTATTTTTAATTTGTTATAGTCTATTGGGAGCACACTTTTTGATGTTGTCAAATTGTTTATTTTGTGGTAGTATCTTTATAGGATATGAACTATTGGT
>CALBBI010000010.1:0-9217 GCA_937926935.1 uncultured Bacillota bacterium | reverse complement strand
CTCCCAAAAAGTGTCAATTTTGTGTCAAATTTTGCCTTTTTTCAAAAAAAATTGCCAAAAATACAAAAATAAAAAAGAAAATCGAACATTTTCCGGTAATAAAGAGTAGTAGAGGGAGAGAAAAAATCACATGAAAAAAATTACTGTAAAGCAAGAAGATTTTAAAGACTGCGGAGCCGCTTGTATTTCCTCCATTTTGAAGTACTATGACGGCTACGTAAATTTAGAACAAATTAGAAGCGATACCTGTCTTAGTAAGAATGGTATAAGTGCTTACCATATTGTTGAAGCCTTAAAAAAATATGGCTTTCAAAGTTATGGTGCTAAAGTAGCTGTAGAAAATCTTTTTAGTCCTAAAATAATTTATCCTGCCATAGCGCATGTTCATTACCCCAATGGGTTAGATCACTACGTCGTAATCTATAAAATAACTAAAAAGTTCATTACTATCATGAACCCCGCTAAAGGAATGGAAAAACTAACTATAAAAGAATTTTCTAACATCTATACCGGCATCTTAATACTCATGTATCCACTAAGTAAAATAATCAAATTAGATAAAAATACAACGCTTAAGAAAATTTTTTATGAATTTCTAAAGAAAGAACCTAAGCTTATAAGAAAGATCTTACTAATTAGTATTTTATATCTTATCTGTCTATTTATGACATCTTTTTACACCCAGATAATCATGAATAGCGTCTATACCCTGGATAAAATTATAATTTACTTTATTTGTTTGATATTCTTAATTATCTACTCATTTAAAATATACTTTGCTTACCTAAAAGATTATTTGCTTACTTATCTAAATAAAAATTTAGACTTTTACTTAATTTTACCTTTCATAAGTCATATTTTTAAACTCCCTCTAAAAAATATGGCTACAAAAAGTACGGGTGAGATAATGAAAAGGGTAAGCGAACTCATGGACATCAAGTCTTTAATCAGTGAACTATTTACCACCATTATCACCTCTATTATTCAAATTGTAGCAAGTTTCTTAATTCTTTATTTCATTAACGCTAAGTTACTCTTAGTTATCAGTATCATTTTAATAATCTATGTTACTGTATCTCTTGTATCTAACAAGTATTTACTTAATTTAATCGAAGATAATATTACCTGTGAAACCGAATTTAACCGGGTTTTGGTTGAAGATGTTTCTTGCTATCACACTATAAAGAATTCTAATAAACTAAATTCGTTTCTTACTATTATCGAAGATAAAATGACTACGTTCTTATCAAGTAACTTCAATTTAAGCTTATTCTTAAATAAACTCAATTTCCTTAAGAGTAGCTTTGAAGAACTAGGTATCTATTTCATTTATACTTTAGGGTTTATCTTGATTTTAAATAACCATCTATCCTTAGTGTCGCTAATCACTTTCACTTCCATTTTAAGTTTTTTAGTTGACCCCTTAAAAAACATTTTAGCGTTGCTTCCTAAGTATAACTTTATCAAACAATCATTTACTAAAATTAGTGATTATCTAAGTCTTTTAGAAGAAAACCTAAAAGAATCTAATGGTATATTCTATCCTGGAGATATTACTATTAATAATCTTTCATTTTCGTATAATAACTATAATTATCCCTTAAATGATTTAACCCTTACTATTAAAGATGGGAGTAAAGTATTGCTTAAAGGCCCTAGTGGTTGTGGTAAATCAAGTTT
This sequence comes from uncultured Bacillota bacterium, assembly GCA_937926935.1. GTDB lineage: Bacteria > Bacillota_I > Bacilli_A > RF39 > UBA660 > CAG-605. Next base: position 7,537 of record CALBBI010000010.1, on the reverse strand, counting down.
ATGTAAGCTTTTGTATCGTCTTTATGAGCCCGATAAAGGAAGTATCAAAATCAAGGGCACCGACATCAAGAATTATGATTTAAATACTCTAAGAAATCATATTATTTATGTCTCCCAACAAGAAAAACTTTTCCAAGATACCATTTTAAATAACATCACCTTGCATGAACAATATGACCTTGCTGAGGTCGAGACCGTTATTAAACTTTGTGCCTTAGAAAGTCTAATTGATACCTTACCCTTTAAGCTAGACACTCTACTTTTAGAAGAGAGTAGTAACCTATCCGGAGGCCAAAAGCAACGGATAATCTTAGCTCGTGCCCTAATGAAAAAAGCCGATATCATAATCTTAGACGAAGCCTTAAGTGAAGTAGATCTTATAACTGAAAAGAAAATTATTAAAAACCTTATTACCTATTATCCCGATAAGACTTTGATATACGTTAGCCATAAAAAACTAGATCCCATGTTCAAAGAAAGAGTAGACTTATGTTAGATAACATTTATTACACTAATAATTACTTAGTTAGAAAGAAACCTAAATTATCAATCTTACCCCTAGTATTTACTATCTTCCTAATAGTTCTAATAATACTATCTCTAAGATATAAAGCTTATGATATAAGAAAGATAACTGGGTACTTAGAATGTAATAATACTTGTAAAATAGAATTTAAAACTGATATTAAAGATACTAATAAGTACATAGAACCAAAATATATTGTAATTAAGAAACTAAAAAAAGAAATAAAAAAGGTTGATACTAGTGAAATACTTACTGATAGTAATACTTTATCTAATTATCAAATTATAACTTATGAAATAGACAAAATAGATTTAAGAGAGAAGATGTTTTATGAAGTTAAAATATTTACTAATGAAGATATCGTATTTCAAAAAATTATTGATTTAATATTTAAGGAGGAACAAGAAAATGAATAATTTAACTAACAATGAATTAATGAGTATTAATGGTGGGGCTTGGCGTTTGGGCCTTGCTGCCGCTATTGCTGGAGGTATAACCTTCCTTATTGGGATAATTGATGGCTTTTTTCGCCCACTAAGCTGTAGATAGGAGGATAAAATGGAAAATAAAGATTTAATAAATATTTATGGTGGCGCTATTAGTATTAATTCAACTTTAATCAATGCGGCAGCCCGTCTAGGGACTTTAATATTAGAACTAGGAAGAAGTCTTGGTAGTGCCATATATCGCAGTGTCTTTAGAAAATATTGCTAGGAGGTATTTATGAGTAATGAAGAATTAATGAGTGTTCATGGTGGAAGACTTAATATAACTATTTCTTATTCTTATAATAGTGTTATGGGGTATTTATATACCTTAGGACGAAGAATTGGAACTTACTTTAATCGTTTGTTTCACTAATTATAATGTAAATTTACTTTTCTAAACTCTAATATCTATGCTACAATAAAGGTATAAGAAAATATATGGAGGATCATTATGAAGAAAAATGGTTTTATTGCTACATCACTAATATATTCATTCTTTTTAGCCTTTGTGGCTCTGGTATCGGTTATTTTAGCGACTTACTCTTATTATCGTACTATTTTAAATACTTTGAATAAAGACATTTTAAGTGGTCTAAATACTGAGATTCAGTCTAAGTACATCACATTAGAAAACCTTATTAAAAATGGTTCTTTCGAAGACGATTTAAGCGAGTGGCGTGAACGTATAAACATTGAAATTCCCGCATACAGTGAAAACATTTCAGCCCATGGTTCCAAGTCTTTACGTTTAAATACTGGAAATTACACCGCTGATTCTCAAATACAGCAACCAGTTACTGTACCCACCAATATTGCTAGTATCAGTGGCAAGCACCAATATTATCTAAGATTTAGAATATTCCGGAATGGTAACCTCGTTTTTGCTGGTGGTAATAGGGATGATGATTATGCGGCTAAAGCGTATGCTAATATCAGTGTTGCTTCTGACAGCAAAATTGGCTTAGGTGGTGCCTTTACCAACTGGTCTTTAGCATCCATGGTCATAGAAGGCAATGCCGCCTCTAATATAACCGTTAACTTTACAGCTAATAATAGTGTCCTTGACCACCAAGGCAAAACCGACACTGATGTTGGTGGCGGTAGAGCCTTAAGTGTCTACATCGACGACGTCATGTTAATTGATGTAACCGAACTATCTTCCAAACTAGGAATAAGCGGTGATGCCTTAAAGAATAGACTAGACGGCACCAGCTGTGGAACAACCGACTGGGACTGCCAAAACCGTAAATTAGAGTACTTTGACAGTAAATATTCTTACGAACTAGACTAAATCACTAAACTTTTACGAAAACTTAGCGATTTTCCTTGAAAAACAAAAAATCTTTGTGGTATACTAGGTATTGAAAGCCGGAAGGGAGGGATTTGATGACAAAGGTAGTAGTTCCTAATGGAGATGTCGATACAGCATTAAAGAAACTAAAAATTAAAGTTGCTAAAAGTGGTGTCCCTTCAGAAGTAAAGAAAAGAAAACATTATAAAAAACCGGGAGTAGAACGTAGAGAAAGAAAAGAAGAAATGAAACGTAACTCTCGTAAGAAACATCGTCGTGATTAATTAGAGGAAAAGTGTTTTAGATAAACACTTTTTTTCATACAATTGATTAGGTGATTTCATGCATATATGGTCTTGTTTAAAAAACTTCTTATATGATAAAGATAACTTTATAGCCCTTTATGATAACTATATCTATATCTATAACTTCACTAAAGTACTAAGCATTTCTAGCAAAGAAATTAAAATGCTTATCCAAGATAAAAAAGTTAAAATAAGTGGCCTAGATTTAAAAATAATTAAATGTAGTAAACAAGAAATTTTAGTTACCGGCACTTTAGGTGGGATTGTCTATGAATGACGAAATCTTAGTAAGAATTAAAGTCTATAACAAAGAACAATTCTATATCCGTACTTTAGAACGGAATATCTCTTTAAATAACATCAAATATAAAGATAAATATATTATATGTAAGATAAAAGAAAGTGATTATAAGGCTTTAAGTAGGTACTATAAAATTGAAATCTTAAAAGAATTTAATATCCATGCTTTATTAAAATATCTAAAGAGTAACTACCTAGAGTATCTATCTGTTATCCTAGGTATTATCTTATTTAATATCTTCATTAATACCATATGCTATGTTGATATAAGAACCCCCAACCAAGACCTAGCTAATAAAATCTCTAAAGTCCTAGATACCTATAACTTAAAGCGTTTTACTCTAAAAAAAGACTTCAACTATCTAGCTAAAGTCAAACAAGAACTTTTAAAAACTTATCCCGACGAACTAGAATGGGTTGAAATAAACAATGATGGTATGAAATACATTATTACTTTAGAAGAACGTAAGAAAATATTACCTAATACTAAAAATGATAGATGTGATGTCGTTGCAACCAAAGATGCCTTAGTAACCAAAGTAATTGCCCAAAGTGGAGTTGTTATGGTTAAACCCAATACCTATGTAAGAACTGGAGACGTCCTAATAAGTGGTGAAGTCAAATACAACGAAGAAGTAAAAAACACCGTCTGTGCTAGCGGTACCGTCTATGGTGAAGTCTGGTACGATGTTAAAATCTCCTTACCCAAAAACTATCAAGAAAAAATTTATACCGATAAGTCTCGTTATAACCTCGAATTCTCGCATAATAATAAAGACTATAAAATCTTTAAAAGCCGACTAAAAGACTATGACACTAAAAGAAAGACTTTAATAAGTATTCTAGGTTTCAAAATAAATCTTTTAAAAGAAGAAGAAATTATTTATCTTACCAAAGAATACACCGAAGAAGAACTCGATATAAGAATAGACGAAGTCATTCAAGAGAAGGTTGGTTTAAACTTTAAAGAGGGAGAAGAAATATTATATAAAAATGTTTTGAAAAAAGAACTAAATCATAGTAAAATAGATATAGATGTTTTTGTAACAACAAACATCATAATTAGTAATTAAAGAATTAAAAGGTGATTTAGTATGTTTGAAAGTACATTAAGGAGTGCTCTAATATCCGCAGCTCCTATGTTAACAATATTTGTTGTAGTCTTAATTGTTGTAAGAATTAGTAGTGTGAGAACCAGTGGTAAAGGCTTTGTACTCCATGAAGAAATAATGAATTTATTTTTTGTAATATATATTCTATTACTATTTGAACTTTTAACTGGTACAGAAAATAGTTTAGGTAGCGGTTTTAATATTGTTCCTTTTCAAGAAATATTTCGTTATGAAATTGGTAGTCGTAAATTTATTTACAATGTTTTAGGTAATATTTTAATATTCGTTCCCTTTGGCTACTTTATATCTAGAGCTATAAAACCAAGAGGTGTTGCTACTATTATAATTGATAGTGTCCTAACAAGTCTTACGGTTGAACTTGTCCAGTTAAATATTGGCCGTAGTTTTGATATTGATGATATCATGTTAAATATGGTTGGAGGTATCGCAGGTTACTTCCTTTACGTCGGATTAGACGCCATCTATAATCATTTACCAAGATTTTTACAAAGAGACTTTATTTATGATTTAATTTGTGGCATAATATTCATTGGTTTTGTGGCATATATGCTCAAAGTAGTAGAAATTTGGTGATTAAATGGAAAACTATAGTATTATTGATAATGATTTATATCAAAATTATGATTATTTAAACGAGGTAATTAATCATACCTTAGAAGTAATGGATGCCAAAGAATCTATCTTTACCATTATTTTTGTAACCCCTGAAGAAATTCATGAGTTAAACAAACAATATCGTGGGGTAGATAGAGTAACCGACGTTATCTCTTTCGCCTTAGAAGATGCTCATGATGTTTCTTTAACTGACGTAAGAGTACTAGGAGATATCTATATTTGTATCGACCGTATGAAAGAACAAGCTTTAGAATACGGCCATAGTGAAACTAGAGAACTATCTTTCTTGACTGTCCATGGCTTACTTCATTTACTAGGGTATGACCATCAAACAAAAGAAGACGAAGAAGTAATGTTTGGTATCCAAAGAAAAATTTTAAGTGATTTAAATATCAATAGATAAGAGGTATTATGAAGAGTGGTTTTGTAAGTATAATTGGTCGTCCTAATGTCGGCAAATCAACATTAATTAATGCAATCGTTAATTCCCATATCGCTATTACTAGTGATAAAGCTGGAACTACGAGAAATATTATCCAAGGTGTCTATAACGATACCGAAACACAAATTATATTTGTCGATACTCCTGGTATAGCTAAACCTATGAATAAACTAGGTAAAGTCTTAAATAAACAAGCTAACTCCGTAACCAAAGACGTTGATGCGATAATCTTAGTCGTAGATGCTAAAAGTGGCTTAGGAGCAGGGGATAAGTACATCATAAGTACCTTAAGCAAAGAAATTCCTACTATCTTAGTTCTAAATAAAATCGATACTATGAGTAAAGACGATATCTTAAAAAGAATTGTCGAATATAAAGATTTATATCCTTTCAGTGAGATAGTACCTATAAGTGCTAAAACTAAAGAAAATGTTAATACTTTAATTAATGTTATTAAAAATTATTTAACTGATAATATTAAGTACTTTAATGACGATACTATAACATCTAACTCTAAGTACTTTATGATAAGCGAATACGTTAGAGAAAAACTATTTAACTATTTAGAAGAAGAGATACCTCATTCCCTAACTTGTGTTACAACTGAATATAATGAAACTAGTAAAATAATTAATGTTGTAGTTGAAATTATTGTTGATAGAGAATCTCTAAAAAAGATAATAATTGGTAAAAATGGGGAACTCCTTAAAAAAGTAGGTATGGAATCTCGTAAAGATATGGAATCTCTTTTAGGTAAAAAAGTATTCTTAGAACTCTATGTTAAATGTATTAAAGACTGGCGTGATAAAGAATCATACTTAAAGAATCTTGGTTTCATGGATTTTGAATAAAATATAATTATTCTTCTCATAATAATAATGAGAGGAATGATTATATGAATAAAAAAGAAGCTTGGAACAAATTTAAACAAAGTGGTAAAATTGAAGATTACTTAGAATATAAAAAGAAATGTAAGTGATTATATGAATGAAGAAGTAAACGGTATAGTATTACATGAAACAGTGTTTGGAGAATCATCAAAGATTCTCCAAATTTTAACTTTAGAACATGGCTTAATTGGTGCCATTGCTAAAAATGCCCTAAATATTAGAAGCACTATGCGTAATAAAGCTGTTAAATTTAGCTATGCTAAATTTAACATTATTTATAAAGAAAATAAACTATCTACTATCGTCTCTATCGATATCTTAGATAACTTAACAACCCTTAAAAGTGATATTATCTTAATTGGTTATCTAACTTATCTTTGTGATTTAACTTATCAAGTTTTAAAAAATAATAATGAACCATCTATCTATCGTATCTTAGTACCAGGTTTATTAAAAATGAATGCTAATCTAGACCCTTTAGTACTAACTAATATTATAGAACTAAAATGCTTAAAGTACCTAGGAGTATCCCTTAATCTAGATAGCTGTAGTATATGTGGTACTAAACAAAGTATCTTAACTTTAAGTGTTGAAGATAGTGGTTATATTTGTAAGAATTGTTATCATAATGAATATATTGTTAACCCTAAAACTATTACAATGATAAGAAAGTATTTATATGTTGATATATCAAGTATTACTTCCCTTAATATAAGTAATGAAGTAAAGCTTGATATAAATATGTTTCTTACTAGATATTATGATACCTATACTGGTTTATATCTTAAAAGTAAGAATTTCTTAAATAAAATGTTAGAGTTAAAGTAGTCTTTTATCAAAAATTTAGTATTGGCAAAATACCTATTTTGTGGTAATATTTTTATAGGATATGAATTATAAGTTCATGATAGGAAGAAGGATATTTTATGTTAGGTAATAATATATCATTAACCCAAAATAGTAATATTACTATGTTAGGTGGTGTATCTAAATGAACTTAAATAGAAAACTTTGGTGGGCTCAACATAAGTCTAATGTCTACAAATATGGTACTATTTTATCTTTAGTTTTAATAGTTACTATATCTATTATTTATTTTACTTATTCTAAGTTTAGTAGTAGAAATGAAGCAACTGCTTATGAAACAACTGTTGAGCCATTTATTAAGAATGATTATTTTATCGCTAGTTATATTAATGGTGAATGGTCTGATAGTATTCCTGGTAAGGATGATGGATATGAGGTTGATAAGGTTGTTTGTGATAATGGAGCCACAGGTACTTGGGATAATACTGATTGGGGTATAAACATAAGAAATGCTACTCAAAAGACTAAATGTAGTGTATATTTTGTGCCACCAAAATATACAGATAATGTAATAGCTGAAGCACCTGAATTAGCTCAAGGCATGATTCCTGTTAAGTTTGATGATTCTGGTAATGTCATTGTTGCTGATACTAATAGTAAATGGTATGACTATGAAGCTCATGAATGGGCGAATGCTGTCTTAGTTAACTGTGCTGATAGTGCAATTAAATCTAAATATT
>CALBBI010000009.1:0-1829 GCA_937926935.1 uncultured Bacillota bacterium | reverse complement strand
AAGATAAAGAAGGCTATACCTTTATGCGCATAAGAAGTGCAATATTTCCTATAGTGAATGTTGCAACATCAATTTCTTATTGGATAATCTTACTAGGTTTCTTATTTGAACTACTAGATTTGATATATATAGGCATTGCCTTAACCTGTCTAGGTTTACTATTTCAAATAGTTACGTTACCTGTTGAATTTGATGCTTCCAAAAGAGCCGGTGTGTTCTTAAAAGAATACAATCTTGCTACCGAAGATGAAAGCAAAGGCGTAAAAAAAATGTTAGGAGCCGCTGCCATGACCTATGTAGCCGGTGTCCTAGCATCTGCCCTTCAAATACTAAGACTTATCCTTGTAGCGCGTAATAACGACTAATTAAGTTCCAGATATCTGGAACTTTTTTGGAATAAAAAACGTCAAACCATAAACTTAATAAATTGCTATAATTACGAAATTATGTTAATATATTCTTAGAAAAGAAAGAGGGATATTATGAACGCTAACGACATAAAAGCAGGAGACATTTTAGAATACGAAAATAATGATTATGGAATATTAAACGTAGTTACTTATGGTGGTACAGTTTATGCTATCGCCAACCAAATGCAAGACGATGATTTCTTAGACAATATGGCAATTTTTAAGTTTGAAGACGATTTAATGTACCTAGTTGAAGACGAAGATACACTTAATACATTAAAAAAATTATTTGAAACTAACTTAGAAAAACTTATTAAAGATAACTTATAGGAGAATATTATATGAAATATAATGAAGAACAATTAAATCTATTAAAAGAAAATGGCATTAAAAGTTTAGTACTTGAACATCAAAGAGACCAAAAACTTCAAAATGCAGTCATACCTTTTGATCCACAAATCTTTGAAGACTTAGCTAACCTAAGTATGAGTGAAGAAATTAATGAGACATTGCGTACTAAATACGACGAATTTTTAGTAACATATGGTATTGTTTTACCAGAAGATGCTACTGAAGAAGATAAAAATAATTACGAAACGAAAATTCAATTATTTGTCATGGGATTACAAGCCCAAATTAATAAAGAAACTGAATTATATGAAGCAGCTATTCATTATACAGCTGACGAAATAAAAGCTATGGATACACCAGATAAAGATAAATTATTAGAAATTAAAAAAAACATAGCGCCTTTTGAAACCCTAATGCCAGCTAAAGAACCAACAGAAGAATACAAAAAAGAACTTCAAGGCTATATTGACTTATATAATGAAGTGTATGGTGACTCTAAACCAAGCTTTAGCAATGACTATAGCTTTGGTCAATTGTTGGATATCTTATTATCTCCTAAAAGTAATTTATCAAAAGAAGACGTAGTAATTAAAGAATATATTGAATCTAAAATCGGCTCTACGGAGAATTTTAACGACTTAACAAGAGATGAACAAGACGATTACCTAAGAAAAGCAATCTACGTTGCAGCCGGCATGCTTGATGCTAAAGATGGTAAAAACTATGCTGATACTTATAAAGATTACTTCTATTATATGGACGATTATAAATACAATGAGGCTGAATCAGCAAAAGTATCTTTATTATACGAAGCAATGTCTAAAATGGAAGCAGTAAGAAATGAAGGTATGAGTGAAAACTATGTATCAAGTATTATTTTATCCGGCATAGATACTGGTGAAAAGCATAAATTTATCGATAATAAAACCTATCAACATATAATTGAAACTCCTTTATCTAAGTTAGAAGAAGAAAAAAATCCAGAAAACATTGCCATCAAAAACACCATAATCGCTAAATATCCAGAACCAAAAGATGAATCTAAATATGCTGCTTACGCTAAGAAAG
>CALBBI010000008.1:0-4179 GCA_937926935.1 uncultured Bacillota bacterium | reverse complement strand
GTATCTATTGTAACTGAATCATCAAGTATAAAATCATAAGTATATATCATTATTGTATCATCACTCTTTGAAGCACTAGCAAATCTCATATTACCACCGCCAAAAATATAACCACCATCCATAGCAATACATAATAAATCATTATTTCTTACGAAACATGTATTAATATCAAATGAATCTTCTTTAAGCTCTAAAGTTTTATCCAATCCAAATACTCTTTTATACATAATGTTAAGCATATCATAATTAATATCATATATAAAATGCGTTGGATAATCACCATACTCTGCTTCTAAAAACTTATCAATAGATGAATACATATTAACATCCTTCTTATTCGCATCATTAAGTGAAGAATAAGTTGCATTGGTAACTTCATCAGGATTTAACTGTTGCCATACTAAAGCATTCTTAAATTCATCATCTAAATCTTTAAATAACACTTTACTATTCTTAAAAAATTGATTAGTTCTTCTATTATCTCCAAAAGTTGCCAATATATTATATAAAGGCTCAACCTCATCTTCAGTAAGTTCTCTACTAGGCTTATCCTCCACTACAATATCATCACATTTAGGTTTCTCATTTAACACCACGACATACCGATAAGATAAATATCCCATAGCGCCAACCAATAAAACAATAACCCCAATTAAAACTTTATTTACTTTACTCTTCATACAACACCCTTTATCCTTATCTATATAATAACATACTTTAACAACATGCAAAAGAAAAATCTCCGTACAAGAATATTACACAACACGAAAAAAACATTACCAAGTCACTATTTATAAGGCTTAACAAGATTTTACTGCAAAACCAAAATTACTTAAAAAAGAAAAAAATATGATATTTCTACCATATTTTATAAACTACGATTATACCACATAACTCCCTTAGCAGGATAACCATTTGGTTTTATCGCCTTAGCATTCAATAAACTAAATGCTTGATAATCTACCATATAATAACCTTGTGATATTTGATAATGTAAATGAGGTCCCGTTGAACATCTATCCCAACTCCAAGTTTGAGGTCCACCCCCAACTGTTCCAATCTGAGTAGTTATATTAACTTGTTGTCCCGTCTTAACATTATAAGATAATAAATGTCCATAAGTTAGCGTATATCTCTTACCACCAACCATAACATGGATATAAACAATATTACCACCACAAGACTTCTTACCATTTCTCCTAGTAACCGCCTTACCATCAACTACACCAGCAACCACCCCATTAGCAGTCGCATATACTGGCGTACCTTCTGTATTACCACCAATATCGATACCATAGTGAACATCACTAGTACGCGCCCCAAATGGTGAATTAATTCTTCCCTTAGTCGTTGGTTTTACCCAACCATTAGAAGAGTTAATATCTAAACAAGTTGACACTGGTTGAGTCTCTGTTGGACATATCTTCTTATAAAAGTTAATCAACGTTTGCATATTTTCTATCTTTGATTCTGCATCTTCTTGAATATCATTAATCTCATTTAAATGATCCCCTAAAGTTTCAATCGCTTCACTAGATTTCTTTATCGCCACATCTAACTCTACATTTTTATTAGCTAAATCAACTTTTAATTGCTCATTCTCTTTAATCAAATTATCTAACTCTACAACCTTATTATTGTAGTAATCAGTTATTTGATTTACTGCTTGAACTCGCATAATTAAATCAGTTGTTGTCGAAGCCCCAATAATATATTCCATATAAGCATTCTGATTATTAGACATCTGATAATACTTAAGTAAAGTCTCCATTTCCTCTTTCGAGCGTTCAATTCGTTCATTAGAATCAGTAATCTTTTCTTCAGCCTCAGCAACCTCACCAACAATCTTATCTTTCTCTTGGTTAGCACTAACTATATTACTTTTATTTTGATTAATCTCACTTTGCGTTTGCTTTTTTTCTTTAATCGCACTTTCTTGTTGAGCCTTAAACTTAGCCAGTTCCTGTCGCATCTGTTTTATCGTCATATTTTGTTCACTAGCGGCATATACCGCAATTGGCTCTAAAAAATATGGTATTAAAAACAAAACACTAAGAACAATTCTAAAACTATAATTAATTACTTTTCTCATATTTTTAAATACTTTCTAACAGCACGTCCACTACCAAACATACCAACAATACCACCAAGTATTGCTAGTACTCCTGATATATACCATACAAGATTCATCGGTTTAATAAGCTCAATCAAATGAGAAAATAAATATCCATCAAAATGATCATAAAACAAAATATAACCATAAATTGTAACTATTATTGGAATAACAGAACCAATAAGCCCTAGAAAGAAGCCTTCAATAATAAATGGTTGTTTAATAACAAAATTACTAGTGCCAACTAAACGCATAATTTCAATTTCACTTTTTCTTGAAAATATCGTTAATTTAATCGTATTACTAATTAAGAACGCCGTTACTAAGATTAACGCTAATACCACAACAACTGTTGCTTTCTTAACTATATCAAAGATAGCAATCATTTTATCAACCGTTTCCTCACCATACTGAGCACTCTTAACCCCGTCATAATTTCTAATAATACTAGCTACATACGAAATACTATTGATATCTTTAACTTTAACAATAACCGAATCAAGTAATGGATTATCTTCTAAATAACTCAAGGTTGCATCAAGTTCGCTTGAATAACTTTGTATTTCCTTCTTCCATTCTTCTTTTGTTTTCAAAGTAGCTTTTTCTACTCCGTCAAGTCCAGATATATTACTATATATTTCATTTTCCGTCTCTGTACTGACATCTTCATTCAAATAAACAACTATTGATAACTCATCTTCTAACGTTTTCGTAAAATTATTAACATTAGCGGTTATAACCATCGATAGAGCCACTAAAATCAAAGTGATCGTAATACAAGTTATAGCGGCCAAAGAAAGACTAAAATTTCTAACAACACTTCTAAATGCATCACGTACATTTCTTACAAAAATTCTAATTATTTTCATGAACCTTATAACTTCCTTTCTCTACATCGCTAACCTTTACACCATTTTCAATGGTAATAACACGTTTCTTCATCCGGTTAACAATATCCTTATCATGAGTTGCCATTACAACTGTAGTACCTAAGTCTTTATTAATGTCATTTATAACGTTCATAATTTCCTTAGAAGTATCGGGATCCAAATTTCCGGTCGGTTCATCGCATATCAACAATTTTGGTTGATTTACTATTGCTCTTGCAATACATACACGCTGCTGCTCTCCACCAGAAAGCTCTCTTGGAAAAGACCTGGTCTTTTCTTTCAAACCAACTCGTTCTAACGCCTTTAACACTCGCGGTTTAATCTCACTCGATTTCATACCTATTGCTTCTAACCCAAAAGCTACATTTTCATATACATTAAGCTTTGGTAACAATTTAAAATCTTGGAATACCACTCCTAGTTTTCTTCTTAACTTATATACTTTACCATTTCTTAACTTAGAAACATTTATTCCCCCAACAAAAACCTCTCCTCTTGTTGGCTTCTCCTCTCGATAAAGCATTTTTATCAAAGTAGATTTTCCTGAAGCAGTCGCCCCAATAACAAAGACAAATTCGCCTTTCTTAATCTCTAAGTTTAAATCGGCAATGGCTGTAACTCCATTTTTATATACTTTGGAGCAATTTTTAATTTCAATAAACTTCATTTAATACCACCTTACCACTATTATCATATCATAAAAAAAAGAAGATTTCATCTCCAATAATAGGAAATTTTTCTTCTTTACGTTGACTAAATAGGTAAAAATGTATTTTTTTCTTTTTTAACCCCACCACTAACTTCATAACAATCTGTTATAACAAAGAAAGCATCAGGGTCAATGGCTAATATCATTTCTCTAAAAGCATAATACTCTCTTGTTGGCACTACTACCATAAGCATTTTTCTTGGTGTTAATTTAAAGCCACCTTCAGTATGAATTATTGTCATACCACTTTCTAAATCATCTAAAACAAACTTTTTAATCTTAGCAGTCTTCTTAGAATAGATAAAGAACATCTTACTATTAGATATTCCTATCAATATTTTATCAGTTATATTAGCACAAACAACATTTAAAATTATTGAATATATTACCGAAGGAATTCCTAAAACTAAACCTCCTAATAAAACGATTACCACATTTTCTATTAACTGACTTGTTCCCTCTGTTAA
>CALBBI010000007.1:0-33621 GCA_937926935.1 uncultured Bacillota bacterium | reverse complement strand
CGCCGGATTGTGGCTCCGGTATGCGTGGGTTCGATCCCCACATTTCGCCCCATTTAGGTATTTAAAGCTTAGTAAATTGTACTTTACTAAGTTTTTTCTTATCTTAATTTATGGTGTGGGGTTAAATTAGGGTTTCACTCTATTATATTTTATATTATAATAACCTCATGGAGGAGCCTATGCCAAATAACGAAATCGATAATTACATTCAAAAAATTTTAAAAAAGCAATTACAAAAACTAAAACTATCTAACTATGGACTTTATTCCATTCTAAAAGACGTAAAAATAAAACTAACTAGTCTCATAAAACATTGGAACGAGCCTGAATTTATTCAAAGTCTTTTCATAACGGCCATCGAAGAAGCTCATTTCTACGAACCTCATATCAACGATAACATCTCCTGTCTCGTCGTCTTAGGAATTAGAAACACACTTCTTGAAATTGCTGCTAGCATTAACTATAAAGAATATGGCCTAACTAAACCACTAAGTAACGATAACATCAAAGAAATAACCATGACTGCAATTAACTACTTTAAAGATATTAACTTAGAAAAATTATCTAATACCCTAACTATCGAAAACGACTACTACGGCAAAGTATCTTTAAAATATCCTCATGCCCATATGGCCTTACAACATCTAGGTACCCTAACTCAACAAACCCTAGAATTAGAATATAAAGACACCATTAAAGATAAATATATTCCTCAAGAAATCTTAGCAAGTACCGAAAATAATACTAGTATTAAAGAATATGCTAATGGCATAACAAACACCATAACTCCCGCTCTTGCCTCTATTCTAAAAGCCGCTTTAAATAAAGAAATACCCTTCTTCTATGTTGATGCTTTTAAAATACTATCCCGCAACTATGAAATCATACTTCAAGTTCTAGAATTTACAATCACCAACGATATAGTCTTTATTACAAACAATTTTTATATCCAAAATGGCTATGTTTCTAGAAGAAAAGATCTTATACGAGCTGGACACAATGGCATTTTTAATGAAAATGCCTTCAATACCCTAAGTCAAATATCTAACAAATACAGCCAAGAATTAGAAAAACTTACCGTTTCCACGCAGTAAGTTTTATTTATCTAATAAAGCATCTATCGGTTTAACTCTTGCCACCTTAGTACAAGCCAAAATATTCATAGCAATAGATATTGCAATAACAAACCCTAACGCTAATAACGATACCATAACATCCGTAGGAATACCTACAAAATTATAATAAGAACCAAAAAACATATTATTTAAGAATTTACAACTTTCTATCCACATTACTATCGACAGCAAATAAGACACCACCGCAATTAATATTGCTTCAAACGTATATATCTTTAATACATCCATAAGTTTAATACCTAAACTTCTTAAAATACCAATCGTCTTCTTCGAATAAGATATTGTTACACTTACAAAATTATATATTAGTATCATAGCAAATATTACTACCACCAAAGTTATAACTAATAAGTATTTATGTAGCATGTAATACATCATATTTACATAACCAATCACATCCTTAAAGTTAGAACTCAAAGTATATCTAAACCCCACATCCTTAACATTTGTAGGGAAACTAAACTTCTTAGTTAAATCAAATAAATCACTATAATTATCGGCATGAACCATTAACTCTCTTACCGAATATCCGGTAGTATCATATGCTTCTACCATTTTTGGCGAAATATAAGAACTCTTACTCAAACTAACACCAGCCACCGACATAGTACAAGGTTCATAAGAATTTTTTAAGTAAAAGGAATGAAGTTCTACTTGGATAGCGTCTTTATACTTACTTGTATAATCTAAATAAAATTCTTTCATAGCGTCTTCATACGACATATCTTGTTGTTGATAATATTCTTGAAAAGCCTCCTTAATTCTCGTATTTAAATTAACAAAGTCAGTTAACGATACCACAAACTCCCCAAACTCTAAATCTTTATTACTAACATTACCATTTAAATCAAGATATTCCTCACCATTATAGAAATTCAACTCATTAACATTCTCCACATAACTTCTCATTAATAAAGTATCATTATCTATTGTAAAATCATTATCTTTAATAAACCCTTTAACATATATATAACTAATATCTTCATAAGCATTAAACTCACTTAGTATTTTATTATCAACTTTTAATCCTTTCTTTAAGTCCGTAAATAAACTATCATCAAAATCATTAATTCCTACTATCGTAAGTTCTTTATTACCATATTTTAAAGTCTTATTTAGTATTTCTTCATAACCACTTGGTTTAAATAAATTATCGTCTTTATCTATAACCCCATAGTACATCATTTTATCAGCTAAGTACTTACCAATAACAGCCTCATTCTTATTACTAGGTAACCTTCCCATAAATAATTTAAGTAGCTTATCGTCTTTTACTTCGAAAACTAACTCGGTATGACTACCACTAAAATAGTCATTTCTAACGTTGTTATCAGCTTCGCCATAAGAAAAACCACCATTGAATGTTATATAGCCTTTACTTAAAGTCTGTTTAACTTCACTTTCTACCTTTGCCACATCGTCACTATCCATAAAAGTTTCAATACAATCGGTAAATTTTTCCTCAAGAGAATAACAACTTGATTTCTTTATTCCTACATTATGGACATTCTTCGCTAACAAAGCTTGGGCATTAAATTTCGCATCGTTATGTAAAACTGCCGTAAAACTCAAAGCCACTAAATTTAACGCAAAAGCTGTAAGGATTACCGTAAAAATAAACTTAAAAGGTTTTAACTTGATATTACTTAACATAAATTTTAAAGCATATTTGTTTTTAAAGTGCGAATTCTCTAACTTCAACGCAGTCCCTTCATAGGTTTCTAACGGAGTTGAATTATAAACGACTTGACCATCTCTTAAAGCAATAACTTGATTACCATATTTTACCGCTGCTTCCCTATCATGGGTAACAACAATTACACAATTATCCTTAGCAATTTCTTTCAGTAGTTCAAAAATTTGTACACTAGTTGCATAATCTAAATTTCCAGTTGGCTCGTCGGCTAATATTATCTTAGGCTTTTTTACTAAGGCTCTAGCTATCGCAACCCTCTGTTTTTGCCCACCAGAAAGCTCATTTATCTTACGATATTTTAACTCTTCTAGCCCTACTTTCTTTAATATCTCGTCAGCCTTACCATTATTATTTTCTTCTCTAAGTTCTAACGCCAATAAAACATTATCATAAACATTATATTGTTCAAACAAATTATAATCTTGAAATATAAAACCTACTCCTGTATTACGATATTGTTCTAACTCTTTAGCATTTAATTCATTTAAAACTTTATCTTCAACTTTAATGATACCACTATCAATATTATCAAGACCACCTAAAACATTTAATAAAGTTGACTTTCCACATCCCGACTCACCAGTTAGAAAAGTTAAACCTTTACTAGGTATTTTAAAACTAATATTATTTAACGCAACCGTGTCTCCAGCTTTTTTGGATTTATAAGTTTTTGTAACATTAATAAACTCTATCATATAACCTCTCTATTCTATGTTAATGATACCATACTTTGATATAAAAAAATAGCCTATTTATCAAAGGTTAAATAATCAAATATACATTTTTTAAGACTTTTGATATACATTTTTTAAGATTTTTAATATACAATTTTTAAAATTTAAAAAAGTAGCCTTTAAAAGACTACTTCATATCCATAGTTAACAAATCACGCATTTCTTTTTCACTTAACTTAGAAAGTACTTGCTCACTATGACCTTCCATAACATTATCCGCAACAATCTTCTTCTTTTGTTGTAAATCTAATATTTTCTCTTCAATTGTGCCCTTTGTAACCATTTTAACAACAGTAACATTTTTCGTTTGCCCAATACGATGTGCTCTATCAGTCGCCTGATTCTCTACTTGCGGGTTCCACCAAATATCTAGATGAATGACAATATCAGCAGCCGTCAAATTAAGACCCGTTCCCCCAGCTTTCAAAGTAATCAAGAAACAATTAGTATCATCTTTATTAAAAGCATCAACTAACTGAACTCTAGTCTTACCCTTAACTGAACCATCAATCACATAATTAGAAATTGAATTATCATCAAACATTTTTTTAACATGGTCAATTGCTTTCTTAAAAGTACTAAAGATTAATATTTTATGTCCATCTCTAACATAAGAATTAACAATATCTAACAAATAATCCATTTTAACATTATCACTCTTATAATCATCATAAATTATCGTAGGATCAATACATACTTGTCTTAACCTTAAAAGCAACGCTAGTATCTCAAACTGAGCTGACTTATATCCCTTTGTCTCAATAAGTTCATCCATTCTTTTCTTAGTATCATCTACTAACTCTTTATATAAGTTCTTCTGTACTTCCGGTAAGTCTAAATAAACAATATTCTCTATCTTATCCGGTAGATCTTTAACCACATCCCTCTTTAATCTACGAAGAATAAATGGTTTTATTTGATAATTTAAATTTTTCAAAATATCAAGAGACTTTTCATCAACATCCTTAACTTGATACTTTTCTCTAAATTTCATTAATGTATTTAAATACCCTGGCATTATAAAATCAAAGATACTCCATAACTCTAGTACTGAATTTTCAAGTGGCGTCCCACTAAGTGCTATCTTCGTTTTAGCCTTAATTTTCTTCACACACTTTGTCATATCCGCTTGATAATTTTTTATCGTCTGTGCTTCATCAATAACACAAACCTCAAACTCTTTCTTCTCATAATCTTCAAAGTCATTTCTTACTAAACCATAAGAAGTTATAAAAACATTTACGTTATTACTATTTTCTAAAGCTTCATGTCTAGCATTTTTATTATCTGCTAAAACTAAATACTTTATATTTTCTCCATACTTATCAAATTCGATTCTCCAGTTATATACTAACGATGTTGGACAAATAACTAAAATCTTAGCATCTTTCTTTTCCTTCAACACCTGTTTAATAAAACAAATTGTTTGAAAAGACTTTCCTAACCCCATTTCATCAGCTAGAATACCCCCAAAATCACACTTGTATATTGTGTATAACCACTTAACTCCATCCTTTTGATAACTTCTAAGCATCTCTTCATCTTGCTTACTAAACTTAATATCTACATCTTGATATTTCTTAAAATTCTTAATAAATGTATCAAATAATTTATTAGTTTTAACATTCTTATACTTTTCGTCTTTCAAAGTTTGTAAGTAAAAAGCTCTATATTTAGGTATTTCTACCCCACCACTACTAAGCATCTTCTCGTCTAATTCTAAATCTTCATTTAACTTTTCTAATTCTTCTAACTCTTGATTACCGTCAAGTTTTAAAATATCTCCACTCTTTAACTTATAATATTTCTTCTTATTTTTTAAAGAACTTAGTATCTTACTTACTTCCTCGCTAGGAACATCTCCTACTTTAAATTCATAATTAAGTATTCCATCTTTACCTATTCCAAAATTTGTTTCAACCCTTGATTTCTTAAGAATATTCGTATTTTGCATCTTTTCACTAGTAAAAGTTTCATAAAGTTCACTAAATTCAATTATTCCCCCTTCTAAGAAATCACACACATCATCAAAATCATATAAAATATATTCTTTATCATTTAATTCAAAGTTATATCTTGCTAAATCTTGAACTACTTGGTTTTCAAACTCTATATCACGAACAATATCATTATTTATATCAAAACGATCAATTACTACCCCATCATAATTATACTTAACCATGCCCACAATATGATCTTCATGAATATCAAAATATACCATAGTTTTCTTCTCTTTTGGTATCGTAAAATTCTTAACACTATCTTCTACTATCAAATTATTTTTTATCTCTTTTAACAAGCCATTTTTAAACTTTACCATGTTTTCTTCTTTAAAACATAAATCTTTTAATTCTTTATTTTTTAAAACATTTAATAATCTACTTATATTATTTGGAAGTAAATATAAAGTCTTATCATCATATATATATTTACATTCATTATCCAAAATCAAAGTATCATTATTTAATACTACATGATAATTATCATTATCATAAGAAAGCTTAAATATCTTAGGACATTCCTCCTTAACCTCTAAAACATCCAAGTAACCATTTATCGTAAATTCTTTATTATTCATTAAACTAAGTAAACTTTTAAATTCTCTATCATTCATTTCCAAAGGATTATTAGCATAGTAATAATAACCATAACTTCGTCCCTCATTGTAACTAAATAAAAAATCTAAAATCTTTTCATCTTGTTTACAAAAAAAGTGCTTATCTGGTTCATATGTAAAAGTTTTTCCAAATTCAAAATTTTCTCGATTATTATAAGCTTTAATAAAACCATCAACCTTACTTTTAGTTAATGCATACAATCTCTTAGTGCCTATTTTAGCCTTATAATAAATCTTTTTATCTTCAAAACTAAAATCTAACCCCAAATTAATTTGTTCTTTAATACGTTCCTGACTACTATCCCCATTTTCCTGCAAAAATAAGTCTAAAACATCATTAGAAATCTCATAATCATCATGAATAATATCATCATAATAGTTAATCAAAGAAGCTGCTACATGTTTACAAGTTCCGACCATATCAAACTGTGGACAATCACAAGACTTTCTTAGTAACTTAGTATCCTTAACCGTTATTATAACATCATAAAAACCCGTTCTATGCTGTGATGTTACCCTAAAATGATGGTGAATTAATTCTCCTTCATTAACATTCCCAATATATCTTACAAAAAATCTTGGAAAATCTTCCCCTTTATAATAAGCATCATTACCAACAAAACTTCTAATAACATTTTCTTTTGCCATTTAATCAACTCCAGCCCCTTTATTCTATCATAAATCTAATATAAGTAAACATTTTTCTTGTTTTCTTATAAAAATATTGCTATAATTAACAAACGAAAGAAGGTTTATCTATGTTAGATTGTCTTATGGATGGTATTTTAGATACTTTAAAAACAATTCCCTATCTATTTATCGCATTTTATATTATCGAATTCTTAGAACACAAAATAAATTCTAATAAAATTATTAATCAAGCTGGTCGTCTTGGCCCCCTGCTTGGTTCTCTTTTAGGAATGATTCCTCAATGTGGTTTTTCTGCCCTTGCCACTAATCTATATACAACCCGCATTATCACATTAGGCACCTTAATATCCGTATATCTTGCTACCAGTGATGAAATGCTTCCAATCATGCTTTCTTCTAATGTCCCCGTAAAAACCATAGTTTCCATTCTTACTATCAAAGTTTTAATTGGTATTATTTGTGGTTTTACTATCGACTTTATCTTACGTAAAAAAAACACTCAACCCCATGCCAACTATTCTTTATGTAAAGAAGAACATTGTCATTGCGAAACATCATATCTAAAATCAAGCCTAGAACACACCCTAAATATCTCCTTATTTATCTTAGCAGTCAATATCATCCTAAACTTAGTATTCCATTATGGCTTAGAAACATACTTAAATACCATATTACTAGATAACAAAATACTTGGACCAATCATTCTAAGTCTTATTGGTTTAATTCCTAACTGTGCTTCTTCTATAGTCATTACTAAACTATACCTAGCCTCTTCCATAACCTTTGGTTCCCTTATTGCCGGCCTTCTTACCAACAGTGGCATTGGTATCTTAGTCCTATTTAAATCTAATAAAAACCTTAAAGAAAACCTAACTATTCTAGGTATTTTATATCTAATTGGTATTATCTTCGGTATTCTAATTAATTTTATTTAAAGACCTTGCTAAATCTTTTTTCTTTGATATAATTAATTTGTCATTACCATACGTAGTGATTTAGAAAAGAGGTAATACTATGGAACTTAAAGGTAGTAAAACAGAACAAAATTTAATGGCTGCTTTTGCTGGTGAATCCCAAGCTCGTAATAAATATACTTACTATGCTTCTAAAGCCAGAAAAGAAGGCTATGAACAAATCGCTGAAATATTTGAAGAAACAGCTAATAACGAAAAAGAACATGCTAAAATGTGGTTCAAAGAACTTCACAATGGAACAATTCCAGAAACTTTAGAAAACCTAAAAGACGCTGCTGCTGGTGAAAACTACGAATATACTGATATGTATGTTGATTTTGCTAAAACAGCTCGTGAAGAAGGTTTTGAACGTTTAGCTAAACTTTTTGAAAGCGTTGCTGAAATTGAACGCCATCATGAAGAAAGATATCTAAAATTAGTTGAAAATATTGAAGAAGGTATCGTATTCTCAAGAGACGACGAAAGAATTTGGCAATGTCGTAACTGTGGACATATCGTAATTGGTAAATATGCCCCAGAAGTATGTCCAGTATGTAAACATCCAAAATCATACTTTGAAATCAAAAAAGAAAACTATTAAAATAAAGGCTCTAAAAAGCCTTTTTTTCATACACAAAAACTACTAGAACCATTCCTAGTAGTCTAAAATCAAAATTATTTTTCTAACTTAGCTAAAGCCGCTTCAGTTACATCAATAGCTTTTAATCTAATTTGTTCTACAGCATCTTCTAATACTGGAGTACCTTTTTCTTTAACATAATTAGCTAAAGATTCAATACTATCTTGAACTTGATTAGCTTTCTTCTTCGCTGTCTTTAAGACTTTTTCCATACTAAGTTCATCTAATTCTTTCTTAATCTTCTTAATATTTTTATCAACATATTTCTTTACATCTTCTGGTTTTAAAGCCTTAACTTTTTTAGATAAATCATCTAAAGCTTTCATTAAATCTTCTCTAGTTTCCTTACCAGACTTAGGAGCAAATAAAACCCCTAACGCTGCCCCAGCAGCTAAACCAGCAACACCTGCAGCAACTGTACTTTTCTTCATATACATACCTTCTTTCTATTTATACTAACATTATACTATATTTTTATTAAAGGTTATAACTTAATTTTTTATAACTGTAAACCTTCAAACCAGTAATGAACCTTAGTTCATCATTTATATTATATCCAACATTAAAAAATATATGCAAAATAACTATTTTATATATACAAAGATACGGAAATACTACAATTTTCGTTAAAACGTTATATTCTGTAAACAATACCCCAAAAGCCCATTTAATTAATTTTTACTTTTCCTATAGATAATGATATAATACTTCTATGAGGAGTGCCTATGAAATGGATAATGAACTTTTTTGGACATCTACACACAATAAATAAACATCGTTTTAAAGTATTCATTCTTTGTTGCAAGGCCGGAATACCTATTCAAGGACTACTTCATGATTTATCTAAATACAGTCCCACTGAATTCTTCGAAGGCGTTAAATACTATGCCAAAGGTAACTACTCCCCTATCATGAACGCCAAAAAAGAAGTCGGATACTCCAAAGCATGGCTCCACCATAAAGGTAGAAATAAACATCATCACGAATACTGGTTTGACTATGCAGCCCCCCTAAAAGCACCCGTTATTCCCTTCAAATATTGCGAAGAAATGATATGCGACATGATAGCGGCATCCAAAACTTACCAACATAAAAAATATACTGATATGTCAGCATATTATTATTGGAATAAAACCCGTGATAACGCCATGATAAATCGTAAAATTCAAGGCTTCATAACCGAAACTCTAGAACTTCTAGGTGTCCATGGAGAAAAAGTAGTAATCAACAAAAAATACTTAAAGAAAATATATGACAAACATGTTAACAAAGGAAAAGGTGATTAAAATGAAAAATATAGCAAATGAACTTAAAGGAAACACTAAATACTGTGGTGAAAACATATTCGCTGGTACTCTAAACCAAAAGCATTATCTTTTAAAATATGATAATCAGTCCCTCGTATTTAATATCTACTACAATGTAGTTCTAACCGAAGAAGAAACAGCTACTCTAACTAAAAAAGTTAAAAAATTAAACAAAAACATCATTATTAAATATAAAAATTCTAACTTAAATATCGTTGGTAGTTGTAATTCTAAAAAAGAACTTTCTGCCTTAGCAAACCCAATTATCGAAGAAATAAGTACTTATCTTAGTGAAACTAAAAAAGAAGAAGTATGCAAACATTGTAAACAACCCAAAAAATTATACTTAGTCGATAATGATGGTGAAATTTGCTATTTATGTAATGATTGTTACAATGAGTATCTTAAAGAAGCCAAATTTAAAGTTGAAAGTTCCAAAAAAAGTAAGCAAAATACTATTTTAGGTATTATTGGAGCTCTAATTGGCACCATACCAGGAATTCTTTCTTGGTTCTTCCTAGGTTTTCTTAATATCGAAAATGGCCTTGCCGCTATCATAATCGCTATTGGAGCCTCTCTAGGTTTCAAATGGCTTGGTAAAAACATGAAAACATCTGGCATGATTATCTCCGTTACTATAGCCTTACTAACCATCTTTGTAGCTCATGAACTAAATTGTACTTATTACATCTATAAATTATATAAACAAGACTACATTATTTCCCTATGGGATGCCTACAAATCTATCCCTTATTATCTAAATACCATAAGTGATTTCAAAAAAATGTTTATCAACCAACTAATTTCCGGCTATATCTTATCTATTGCAGGAATATTCAGTGCCTATAGTCTTCACCGTCAAAGTATTTATACATGTGATATCAAAAAAATAGGAGGTAAAAATGAATAAAAACTTAAAAAAATGCATCCTTGCAGTAGGCATACTAACAACAACCTGTGCTTGCTCCCTACCTTTTCAAAGTAGCAAATATCCTGCTTGGTCCACAAATGGCATCATTGATTACGAAGAAGTTAATGGTAAAAAAACTAACGGTTGGCAAGGCCTTACTATGAACGAAACGGCCCATACCGCCTTCTTTGATATCGAAGTTCTAGACGCCAAAGAAGTCCTAGAATACGCTTCAGTTAAACCTAGTGAGAATACCAAACTTATACTAGCTAAAATCGCTGTTACTAATATCTCCCAAGAAAAACAATACCTTTCTAAAGAAGACTTTCCTCTTATGTGGAACTTACAAAACAACGAAGCTTCCTACGTTTACTCTAAAGACCCTGTAACATCTGAAATGTTAAAAGATAACCTTATAGTACCTGTAAACGAAACCGTAACCTTTAATACTCTATATGAAATTGATAAAAACATCTCTAAACCATACGCTATATTCTATGGAGAAAAAGATAGTAAAAACACCGAAGGTAATTCCTTCTATATCTACCTTAAATAGTATCTACAACCTAGATACTTTTTTTAAACCTAAAAAAAACAACTATAGATGTTCTATAATTGTTAAATTTTTATTTAATTTTTCAATCAAATCTTCTTTATCATATTTATTAAATATTTCACTAAATAACCCAGGATCCATTAAAAACATATCATAATAATTCTTAAAAATATTATCTATATTACTAACCCCAAGATCTTTTAAAAATGAAATATTCTTACTAACTAATTTTTGCTCTTTTTCCAATTCCTCTAATATAACCTTAGGAACATTATCATTTAGATACATAATAGTATCATTATCAAAATATTTATCTAAAAATTCCATATTATCTTACCCTTCAATCATTTGAATATATTGGTTCATCTCTTCTAAAGATTGATGAGAATTATAAAGCATCGCAAGCATCATCATATCCTTATCACTAATAGAAGAATTATTTACTAAATACATTAAATTTCTCTTAACATTATTAATTGAATATAACATATTGGCAATAACGTAAACATCACCATTCATTGTAAAGATATTATTTATTTGATTTACAATACTATTATATTTAAAGTAAGCCTCATCATTACTTGCATTATCTCCACTAACATAATCAGCTGAGTTGTAGAACTTATCTAATAATTCAATATATTCCTTACCAACGATTTGACTTAAATTATCATTATTAATCTTATTAGTAACTACACTATTTAAATCTAGCTTTTTCTCTACAAGTTCATCAAGTAACTTCTTATCATAAATAAATGCACGATAATATACTTTATCATTCTTTGCTTCATAATAAGGTATACCATTTGCCTTACAAAACAATATTCTTTCTAAGACATCTTTACAATTACACGCTAACACTGAAACATCACTACGAATAAATTCTTCTTCACCATATTCTAGTAATAAATCAATATTTTCTACTAACTTTTTAGGTTCCATAGCAAGTACCTTTAATGCTAACTTACTATTATTCTTTCTTAAATCAAATTTATAATTTTTTAAAGTTTCTAAGTTTGTTTTAAAATCAACTGGTAATGTTAAATATA
The DNA here is from genome assembly GCA_937926935.1 of uncultured Bacillota bacterium. Taxonomy (GTDB): domain Bacteria; phylum Bacillota_I; class Bacilli_A; order RF39; family UBA660; genus CAG-605. The sequence goes on along the minus strand of CALBBI010000007.1, from coordinate 21,372 downwards.
ATGTTGCACTAAATTTTTCTAATTCACTACCATCTAATTCATAACCATAATTATTTAAAGTATCTAAATTAGCAGTAAAGTTTGTAATTCCACTCTTATAAGCAAGTAAAGGAACTTTCTTTAAATCAACACCATATTCATTTAAAGTATTAATCATCATTTCAAAATCAGTCTTTGTATAATCACTTAAAAGATTATCAACTAACTTTATATCACTATCAGTCTTACCAATACCACGTAATAACTCTAAAGCTTCTTCTTCACTTAACTTATCACTTGAAGTCCCTTCGTTTTCAGTAGTTTCTTCTTTCTCGCTAGTTTCAGTTACAGCAGTCTCTTCTAAAGGATTATCAAAAGTATGATCTAACTCATCTAATGATATAGGAGCATTCTCTTCGTCTAATTTAAAATCATCAGTAAATACTTCGTCATTATCTAAAACATTTAAAGTATCTTCTTTTTCTTCAAGTACTACAGCTTCATCTTCCTTAGCTTCTTCTGGCTTTAATTCTTCTTTTACCTCTTCATGATTTTCTTGTGGTTCCTCTGTCTTTTCTTCCTTAGAACCATCATCATTCATCATACTATCAATAGTTTGTTTAAAAATATCATCATTAATATCATCTAACTTACTATCTTTAAAGAATGGTATCAACTCTTCTTCAGGGAACATTACTAACTTAGCAGCAGTCTTCGCATCATTATCATCAAAGCCAACATTTTTTAAAACACTAACAACTTCATCCCTAGTTTTATTAACATCACCACTACGAGATAATTGAATCAACTCAATTAATCGCTTTTGATTTTGAATAGCTTCACTTATTCTTATTCCTAGTTCACTAATTGAATCTTCACACTCTAAAATTTCTTTCTTATTTTTTTCAACTTCATTAGTTAAATCTTCAATTTTCTTATCTCTTTTATTAATTTGAAGAGGCAACTTAGTATTCATTTTATCCAAATCAGTATCCGGATCAAAAGCTAAATTTAATACATTAATCAAATCTTTAAATTCATCAGTTCTTAAATTACTTAAAGCATTTGAAAGCTTACGACATTGAGTTTCTAAACTTTCAACCTCAGTTTTAATCTCTACAATCTTCTTATTGTCTGTATCAACTACAGCTTCTTTTTTAGCTTTCTTCTTTTCACTTTTTTCTTTTTTATCGTTTAAATCAACTAAAATAGTGGACTCTTCGCCCATTAAATTATCTAATCTTTCTAAAATAGTTAATGATGTACCGCTTATAATTGTATCATCCATGCTAACCACTCCTCTATTCTGTAAACATTATATCAAATTAAATTTCTAATGTAAATTATAAATTTTGTCTTTCTTAGGGTTTTAGTCTCTTTAGAAAAATTACTTGTCATCTTACTTTGATATTTACGTAAATTGACTTTACTTTTACACTTTATCAAATTAATGGCAATATAACCAAAAAGGCATTAATCTCTAACACCTTTGTATTTTTCTATTAAAGAAATTGGTTTATACAAAACATAAGAAAGCACCACCAAAATCAAAACTCCCGCCAATACTAAATCTAAATTAAACACCTGAGTACCATAAATTATTAAATACCCAACTCCCTCTTTACTAACTAAAAACTCCCCCATAATTACACCAATAAAACTCATTGAAATATTTAACTTCAAACTAGAAATAATACTATTAATACTACTTGGAATAACCAAATACCATAAAGTCTTAATCTTCGAAGCCCCAAACGACTTAAACAACAATAAATGATTACTACTAACCTTCCTAAAACCCGTATAAATGGTTATAACACTAACAATCAAATTAATAAGCAAAGCCATTATTATAACGGACTTAATATTAGCACCACACCATATCAAAATAAGTGGCCCAATAGCAACCTTTGGCAAAGAATTTAACATCGTAATAAAAGGATCAAAAATCTTATAAACCATATCAAAAGAATAAAATATAATTGCCAAAATCATACTAAGTACAAAACCTACCCCAAACGATATCAAAACTTCTTTCAAAGTAACCCAAATGTGTTGAAACAAATTATCCTTTACATACAACTCCATAATAACTTTAACAATCTTACTTGGTGCCGAAAAAATAAAAGCATTAATAATCTTTCTAGCACTTAGATACTCCCATAACCCTAAAAATATTAAAACCAACAAAACTTGGATACTAAAAACAATAACCTTTTTTCGTTTATATTTTCTAACATAATTCTTTTGTTCAAGACTCATAATTATCAAGTTCCTTCCATATCACATCATAATAGTCCATAAACTTCTTATCTCTTCTTCTAATAAGTGGCTCCATATCCATATTAACTTCAAATATTTTCTTTACATGAGCAGGTCTTTTAGACAGTATAATAATTCTTGATGCCAAACTTAAAGCCTCAGCCAAATCATGTGTTACCATAATTGCACTCTTACCCTCATTTTTTATAATATGATAAACATCATTACTAACATTTAATCTCGTTTGATAATCTAAAGCACTAAAAGGCTCATCAAGTAATAAAATATCTGGTTTTAACGCCAAAGTTCTAATTAACGCTACTCTCTGTTTCATTCCTCCTGATAAACTACTAGGGTACTTATCTTTAAACTCCCATAAATCATATTTTTTTAACAAATTATCAACTACTAAAACATTATCTTTATTTAATAAATTCTTTATCTTAAGCCCAAGCAAAGCATTATCTCTAATCGTTAACCACGGAAGCAAACAATCAGTCTGCAACATATACCCTATACTTTTATCACTTTTAATAACACCTTTATAATCACTAACTAACCCCGAAAGTATCGATAAAAGAGTTGACTTACCACAGCCAGAAGAACCAACTATCGCAATAAACTCTTTATCTTTTAAATTAAAACTAACATTCGAAATAGCTTCAATTTCACCTTCCAAAGTATGATATTTCTTAGATAAATTTTTAACTTCTAAGATATTACTCATAATTTTTTATCAAATCACTATAAGGTACATAACTCTTTAACAAATCATTATCTATCATTATGTCTTCTAAATTTTCAAAAGATTTTTCACTTATATAAGTACTATCTAAGAAACAATCATAATCCTTATATCTTTTAATTATCACACTTAAATCATTTAAACTAGAATCAGGAAATTGTTTTAAAATAACTTTAGCTATTTCAGTTTCATTATTTTCTAAAGTATATTTTATTCCTTTATTTAAGGCTTTAGTAAACTTTCTTATAACGTCTTCATTATTATTTATAAAACTCTTTCTTGCATTAAATGCTGTATAAGGAATCTCACCAGACATTAAACCAATACTAGCAACAACATACCCTAAATTATCTTTTGTAAGTTTAGTCGCTGTTGGTTCAAATAAATTAACATAATCACCTATTCCCCCAATAAACGAACCTGATAATGCCGCAAATTCTACACTATAATTAATATTTATTTTTTTTGAATCAATATTACTCTTCTTTAATGCATTTAAGAAATTTAATGAAGGCATACCACCTTTTCTTCCGACCAAAATCTCTTTATTATATAAATCTTCTAACTTAAAATTATCAGTCGCCTCACGAGCTAAGATAAATTGACCATCTCTCTTAGTTAAACCCGCAAACGAAATAATATAATCTTCCTCTCCTCCATTATAAACATAAATTGAAGCCTCAGGCCCAGCAAAACCAATCTCTACATCGTTAGATAATACCGCTGCACTTACCTTATCAGCTCCCGGTGTTAAAACTAATTCAATATCTAACCCTTCTTCTTTAAAATACCCATTCTCAATAGCAACATAAAATGGTGTATAAAACGGACTATGTGTAACCTCTGCTACTCTTATTTTTCTTAAATCATTTTCTTCTTTTTTACCAGTAAAACATATAAAAGCAATCATTCCAATTAAACACAATCCCACTATAATACTCAAATATTTTTTCATTATATTCCTCCCTCGAATATTCTAAAGTATTATATGAAAATTAATTAAAAGAGTTCTTTATATCAAAAAAGATTAACGCACACCCACGTTAACCTTTTTTATTTTTTGATTTTTTCTTCTTAACTACTGGTTCGCTCTTCATTTTTGGCAACTCAGTATCATCGCTCAACTTAACCTCATAAATATCATCATTTATCGTCGTATCATTATTTAACTTATCTAAAATCTTATTCATATTCAAATCTTTTCTTACATAAGTTTCTTCTTCCTCTTTAGCACTCTTATATAAGTTATCTAAAGCATTTTTCTTTAATACTGTTATCTCATCTTTAACATCAGTTTTAATTGGTAAATAATTATTATCTTTACCACTATTCTTATTTTCTAATCTATCCTTAATCTTCTTCTTTAATTCTTCTTGCTCTTTCTTATCTAAGACTAATTCTTTCTTAGCATTAATTGTTTTGTTAACTTTCTTCTTAGTCTTATCTAAATTAAATATCTTTAAAACATCATATATTACAATACCTAATGAAGGAATTAATATTAAGAACAACCAACCACCAGATTTAAGTATTAAAAATTGAATTCTTCCTAACTGTGGTATCTTAAATGCAACTTTTCCTAGTACTTTATCAGCATCAACATAGGCATCATCTGGTACTGGGTTATTATCCCCCTTAGTTCTAAATTTAAGGCCACTATCAGTCTCAATAACCTGTTTAATTCTATGTGTAATAGTTTCACCACTAGTTAAAGAACTTGAAGAAACAAAAGTAATAACATCGCCTTCTTTTAACGTTGAAGGATCATCTACTTTAACATCAAATACTACATCATATACTTTAATTGTTGGTTCCATCGAACCAGAAATAATAGTATACAGTGCAAAAGCTGGTTTATATTTTTCACCCTTATTAGCATATAACTGAGCCGCTATTACATAGTACACTAAAAACAAAGCAATAATAGCTAAAATTGCAAAAATACTCCAAGAAATAACATTGGATATAATATGAAATACTACATTTTTAGAATTAATTTCCTTTTTCACACTATTATGCCCCAATCTTTATACTACTATAATTATAAAATATCTTACTTTTATTTTCAATAATAATTGTACAAAAGAACACCATTTTACAAGTATCTTCATATTATTTAGTTTTAAATAATTACTATATAGGTATTTATTTTTGTATATTATGTGTTATTTTCACAAATTTACAAAAATATAATTAAAAAGAACACTTTTTCAAGCATTCTAATTTGTTTCTAACTTAACATTAGCACTAAAATTCTTATTTTGGTCTACATCTTGATTATTACCACTTTCAATAAAGCGATAATTAATAACATATGTATATGTACTATTAGCTTCAATTACTTCATTGGCAATAATACTCTCATCTTGATAAGGAAGCTTTCTACCACTTAATATAACCTTACCATTTCTCGTTACCTCAAACTCTAAGTTATTAGCTTCACTAAACGTATTTACAACATTTATCCAATACAAACTATATCGAGCACTAACTGGGTTATTATTATTAACTTGAAAACTTTGAGTTCCACTCCAACCAGGTACTATATTTGAAGTATTTAAAGTCTTAACATCCTGTAATGAAATATAATAAGTATTTTTATCATTATCTAAATTAGCATCACAATTCAAATCACACTTACCATCACCATCTAAATCAATATTTTTATCAGCAACTCCATCGCCATCAGTATCTATGTTCTTATCTGGTTTACCATCACCATTAGTATCACAGTTTAAATCACATTTACCATCACCATCAGTATCTTGATTAGTCAAATTCTTATCCGGTTTACCATCACCATTAGTATCGCAATTAAAATCACAAATACCATCATCATCAACATCAATATTCAAATCTGGAATTCCATCTTTATTAGTATCAATATTAGTATTAGGTTTACCATCACCATCAGTATCACAATTTAAATTACACTTACCATCATTATCTGTATCAATATTTAAGTCTGGCTTTCTATCACCATCAGTATCAATATTCGTATTTGCTTTACCATCACCATCGGTATCACAATTCAAGTTACAAACATCACTACCCTTATCATAACAATTTAAATCACAAATATTATCACCATCAAGATCAATATTCTTATCCGGAATTCTATCTTTATCTGTATCAATATTAATATCCGGTTCTCCATCACCATCAACATCAATATTTAAATCAGCCTTACCATCACCATCTAAATCAATATTATAATCAGGTCTACCATCTTTATTAGAATCACAGTTCAAATCACATTTTCCATCCCCATTAGTATCTTGATTAACCAAGTTAAAATCAGGTTTACCATCTCCATCTTTATCAAGATTAAAAGTAGGAATCTTATCATTAAAATAATCAATATTTAAGTAAGGTTTATTACTACCCCACTTAGAACAGTTAATTTCACAAACTCCATCACCATTCAAATCAATATTCAAATCAGCTTTACCATCACCATCAGTATCTATATTAGTCATCAAATTAATTTGATAAACATTATATCCTACACAACTACTAAGTAATAACATAAGTAAAATAAGAATAATAATTAAATATTTTTTCTTTTTACTTTCTTTTTCTTCATCATAACTATTATTTTGATTATTATTTAAAACCTCTTTATTCATTTGTATCCACCTCATTAACTTTAACATTAACTATATCTTTAACATTATTTTCTTGAGCCTTTAATTTATTATAATTTCTTAATGTAACATACGTTGTAATCGTTGAAAAAATCAAAGCTAAAAAGAACAAAGAAAAAATCAAGTTTAATTTTAAATCATATTCTTTTTCATCTTTTTTTACTAACTTACCTATTTGATCATCAAACTTTTTCTTTATTTCTAACGACTCTAATTCATTCATACCATAGACTCCTTACTATATTAATAGTATCACAAAGTACTCTAAAAAACAACATTATTCCAACGTTCTTACTACTAGAGTTGCATCAAAATTACTCATACTATCAATTAATTCATTATAATCATTTACATAAATGGTTAGAACATAAGTAACCTCCATATGAGGTGCAATTGTAAAAGTATCTACCGAGTATCCTGATGCACTTGGTAACATATAGGAAGTGCTTATAGCCTCATCATTTCTTGTTAAATTATACATCAAAGTAGCTTGATTATTAAAAGTATTAACTACATTTTCCATTGATATATCATATTTCATCTCTAAGTTAGAATCATTACTTATTTTAATCGTCTTTATAAAACTATCTTCCGCTGTTATATTAGCTATCTTTATATCCTTACCACCACTATAAGATACATTTAAATTAGCAGATATAATATTAGTTGTACTATTAACACCATCATTAACAATATCATTTGTAAAAAAAGAATAACTAATTCCAACCAATGTAATTGTTAAAGTAAGTATTATTGTTCCAACTATAATTACTATTTTATTCTTCTCCATATTCTAACCTTCCATCATATTTAATCTTATCATGCTTTTTTTACTTGTTCAATTACTTTTAGTAATTATTTTGCTTGCACAGCACTAGCTTCTAACTTAGCACTAAAGTTTTTACCTTGTTCATCATCTTGAGGTAGTCCAGTATCTTTAAATAGCATAGTTAATTTGTATGTATGTTCCTTACCTACACCTAAAGTTACATTAGTTACCATATTTGTATCTTTTTTTGGAGCAGCTGCTTCCGTTACATTAGCTTGCGCCCCTAAGCTAGTTGAAGATAATGAGTATTTCATATTTGTAAGTTCATTAGTAACATTAGTCCATTTGATACTATATATTATTGGAGCATCCCCGATATTTGTGATAGTTATAGTTTTATCCTGACTCCATCCTGGTACAGCATTTAATGTATTTATTTCTTCACCATCACTATAGGTAGCTTTTAAGTTAGCACTTTTCACATAAACATTATTTGCTTTTTCATTACCATTTATTATCGCTGTAAAATATGCAAATGATGTTCCTACTATTGTTAGAACTACTAAACCTAGTACTAAAACAGATAATCTTATCATTTTATAGTTTTCTTTTTTCATATTCTAACCTCTAACTTAATGATATCAAATTTTCATCAAAAGAAAAAGCCTAACATTATATCGTTAGACTCCAAGTTAATTTTAATAACTATTTTAATGCTGTACCAGCAGCACCAACAATTATAGTTCCACCAAATGATTTACCTTGTAAACTGTTTTGTTCTTTGTTAGTTTCTGCAAAATCAACTGTTAACTTATAATAGTTAGTTCCATTAGCAGCAACTGTTAAAGCAGCAGCTTCAGGAATAGCTGTAGTTGAAGCGGCATTAGCAGCTGGTAATTGTGCAGCAGTAACTAATTTAGTAGTACAAGTTGCTTCTTCAGCACTAGTACAAGAATATAGTGTGTAAGTAATATCTTTTGCATCAGCAGCATCAGCAACTGTATTAGTTACACCAGCAGCCCATACTAAATTAAATTTAGTAGCGTTGTTTGAGTTATTAGCAACTGTAAAACGCATAGAAGCACTCTTACCTGGTACCCAATTTGATTGACTAATTGAAGAAGTTTGAGCATAAGTAACTGCTAAAGTATCCGTAGAAACCTTAACATTATTTGCACTCTCATTTCCACTAACAGTTGCAGTAAAGTATGCAAATGTTGTTCCTACTACAGCAGTTAATAAAGTCGCAACAGCGATTACACTTAAAAAGATAACATTCTTCTTTTCCATAATTCTTTCATATCCTCCTCTATGATTACATATTATCAAATTATGAATTTAAATTCAAGTGTTTTTGTCTTATTTGTAAATTTTAAAATTGACTTGACAAAAAAAGACTAGTTAACAATAACTAGACTTCCAAAATTCAAATTAGTTTAAATGTCCTGATTGAACAGCAGCACTTACAACAACAGTTCCACCAAAAGTTTGTCCTTGAAGGGCATCTTGAGCAGCTTCGGTGTTATCAGTAAATACAACTTGAACCTTATAGTATGCAGTAGCACCTGCAGCCAATGTTAAAGTATCAGCAGTTGTAATATCACCATCAGCATTTGGTAAAACACTTGATGCATGAATTACAGTATTACAAGTAGTATAAGTCGCATCACAAGCAGAAATAGTATATTGAATATCAGTATCAACTCCACCTTTGCCATTAGTAGCTAAAGATTCAGCAGTCCAAGATTTGTTAACATCTTGCCAAGCTAATTTGTAATCAACAGCAGATTGTCCACTATTTTTTACATTAAATGTCATAGCAGGAATTTCTTGACCAGGAACTAAATTAGCAATACTTACTTTATCCCCTTGAGTATAAACAACACTCATGTTAGCAGTAGTAACATTAACATTTTTAGAAGTTTCGTTACCAGTAACAGTTGCAGTAAAGTATGCAAATGTTGTTCCTACAACAGCAGTTAATAAAGTCGCAACAGCGATTACACTTAAAAAGATAACATTTTTCTTTTCCATAATTCTTTCATATCCTCCTCTATGATTACATATTATCAAATTATAAAATTCATTTCAAGCCCTTTTCGTAAATTTCAAAAATAAAAAATTTCACTTTTACCAAATTTTCTACATTCTTTACATTTACTAGACAAAGTAATTATTCACATATTTTTTTACCAAATATAATATATTGGAGGTACAAAATGATATATCCAATAAGATATATAAAAATAACACAATATCCACACAAGAATAATGATTTATCAATTGATTTTGGTAAAGAAAAGATTGTGTCTAATACACCAGTTTTTGCTTGTGAAGATGGTATAGTTAAAAAAGTTGAGTATCAAAGAACGGGTGGCAACGTAATATTTATCGACTTCAACTCTGGCTACCGCGCTTGTTATGGCCATTTAAAAAACTACATAGTTAACCAAAATCAAAGAGTTAAAAAAGGCCAAATAATTGGTTACATGGGTCAAACCGGAATTACTACCGGTCCACACCTACACTTTGGCTTATATGACATAACACCAAACATAAACTATGGCCCAGCTAAATATGACCCATTAAAAATATTAACAGTTGCACAAGATCAAATAGTAGATAAAGAAACTAAAGAAAAATATCATTTAAAATATAAAGATAATAATAATGATAAGAAAGAATTATACGTTTATAATGTTGATGAAGAAGGACTAGTTGTAAGAAACAAACCAAATGGCTCAAAGACAGGAGAATTACTCCAAGTTGGTACAAAAGTTTTAGAGTTAGAACGTTCAAACAATTGGACTAAAATAAGTCAAAACAAATGGGTTTATAATAAATTTCTTACACCCAATAAACCAGAATTTTACATCGTAACAACACCCAATAATAAAACCCTAAATGTTAGAAATAAGCCTAGCCTTAACTCCCAAATCATTAAAACAATAAAAAATAACACTCACGTCTCTATTTATAAAAAAATTAATTCCTGGGTTTGTATAAGCCCTACTAAAAATCATTGGATAAGTCAAAATTTCATCAAAAAAGCTTAACCTAAGTATTCCTATTTTCTCTTAAAATAGGAATATTTTTCTTCTAAACCATTTGACAACCGCATATAATTATTGTAAAATGAATATACAAGTCGGGGCTTTAGCCAAGTGGTAAGGCACGGGACTGCAACTCCCCCATCACCAGTTCAAATCTGGTAGGCCCCTCCAATAAGTATTTTAAGGAAATTCTATTACTAGAGTTTCCTTTTTATTTTAAAAAATAGCAACCTTTTAAGTTACTATTTATCCATCATATGCTTCATGATTTTTATCAAACCAAACTATATAGAAAAACTCTTCTTGTCTATACCCAATAATTCTAAATTTTTGACTAACTCTCATAGAAGACAAAGTAATATCTTTTTCTATCGCATCAGGCTTCCTTAATTCAGAAATTTGTTCATACTTTAATCCTCCATGCGTTTTTATAACCCGCCACTGAAGTTTTTCAAATAACTTAGCAAATAAAATAAATTCTTTCAAATCATCTTTGCTTAAATCATGTAAAGGATATTTATCATCACACATTGAAAATTTTAACACTGCAGTTTTATCATCGTTATTTGTTTTAGGAACATCATAATAAGCCTTATCTTTATTTGCTTTTTTAATTTTATGCGCCATTTATAACTGTCTTAAAAAATCTTTTCATACTTTCTTTAGTAATTATTTCATGGCATTTTTCACCAGGAGCATAGCCTTTTCTTGCTTCTATCCAAGGACTTTCTTTATGCGTCTGCTCTTCTAAATACTTTCCATCATATATTCCAAAAGTCTGCCAAATATCATTTAAAAAATCATTCAATTCGTCATCCATTAGTGGCAAATCTTCTTTAGGCATTGGAATGGTATTATATTTACAACTTTTATATTTGTCATAAATACCTTCATTTGCAGGACCATGTGCCCAAGCCTGAAAGTCTTCTTTAAACAAAGGCTTATCATAATTAGCTAGATAATAACCTTGTGCATAGTACAATATTTTTTGTAATTTCAATGGAGTAATTGTACTACCTGAATCTCTGTCCACTATCTTCAAGAAAAAATTAGCAACATCATAAATATCTAATTCATTCATACTTCTTCCTCCTAACATTTACTTATATTTCTATAATACACTTTATTATTTAAAACTTCAAGGTATGTAAATAATATTTTATTCTTGTATTTACAATAAGTCAAGAAAATTTTAAACGTTTTAATAAAAAAGAACTATTCCGCACTCTTAAGCACAATCTTAGTTCTCATATTTCTTATTGTTATAATCATATTAATATAATCAGCCTTCATAAGACCAGCATCAACTTCCAAAACCACATTCCCACTCTTATCATTCTTCCTTGAAACATCACTAGTACTACTATACATCGTACTATCACCATAACCATATTCCAAAGTAACAAAATCTTCATAAAAATTAGATAATTTCTTATAAGTCATATAATTACAATTACTATCTAAACTTAACTCATCACTTAAAACCATAAGCACTTTCCTAGTATCAGTCTTCGTACTTATCGTATCTTTCTTTTCATTACATTCATCTAAAAAACAATTATCATAAAGATACGTATATATTCTTGTTAAATAATAACTATTAACCTTAATACTTGAACTAAGTAACTTCGTATTATTTAAAATAATATAATCTTCTAGCTTATAAGTTCCATTATCTTTTATATCATTACTAACCTTAGGGCTTAAACTTATCGCTTTATACCTTGGATTAGCAATATTATTTTTATATTCAATACTATCTAATATCTTTATATTATATTTACCCTTTAACTGTTTATCACTTAATTCATAACATATAACATACTTATGCGTTTCTCCAGCCCCTATCTTCTCTCCATAATAAGGCTCCCCTAAATCTAGAAACTTACCACTTCTATCTAACGTAGGATAAACATACTCTCCTCCAATATCTAACCAAAAATTATCCGTATCTAAAACCTTTGCACTCTTAGACTTATTACTAACCTTAACAACCACTGCCAAATAATTAGTCCCTTCTCTAATTACATTACCTTGATAATCTCTCGTTGTAATAATAGAATCTTCCAAAGCAATATTAAAATTACTATGATTAAATGATTGATCTACTCTAACTGTCCTATTTAAATCAAATATAAACTTACCAGCAAAGAATAAAATAATAGCTGAAACAATTCCCCCAATAACCCAAAACACCTGTTTATTTTCAATCACATAATATCTTAATTCTCTAATACTTCTTCTTAGAGTTCTTTTTATTTTATAATCTTCTAACTTAACGCCAATTTCAATTTCTTGATCATCACTCTCAGCAATATCAATATCATCCTGCAAATTAGTAAACGATAACGTACTTAAATCAAACCCAATACAATTTAAAAACACAAAGAACATCAGTATAAACTGTGGATAAAATACAAATCTTGAAATATCACGATACAACAATGCACTAGAACTTTCTATCGTCGTTACTTCAATATTATTAAGTATCCCCCTACATACATTAGCTAGTACAAATACCATAGTATAAAAGATAATTAAACTTAAATAAACTTTATCATTCTTATCCTTACTTTTAAATAATATATAAATTATTATACTAGCAGCCACTATTAATAACGAAACTATAGGTAAGATAAACCCAATATACTTAGAAGTTAACTCTACCTCTTCTGTAACATACCTATTACTAACAAAACTACGAAAGAAATATACTAACATCCCACTTTTATAACAAACAAATCCCATTAATAATAAGATAATTACATTAATTATTTTAAAATGTTTTATCAAAAACTTAAATGGTTTTCTAATAATCATATCCTTAACCCTTTCTACTATATATTTTATTGTACCATAAAAAAATCCAGATAAGAATACCTGAATATTAATTATTTTTATTTATCATTAACTGCCCTGGTAATAAGTATATCGTCTCATTATACTTTAAAATTTCTCCTAAATTTTTATTAAACTTTTCTCTTACTATCTCTAAAGTATCTCCATCCTTCGTAATATAAAAGCTATAACCACTCTTAGGAATTATTAATCTTTGATTAGGATAAATATAATCTTCCATATTTAACCCATTAAGTAACGCTAGTAAACTAGGATTAATATTATACTTTCTTGCTATTTGATACAAAGTATCCCCTTGATTAACCGTATAATAAGTAAAATAACTTTCTTGATTTTTAGGTACTATTATCTCTTCTCCTGCTCTTAAATACTCTCTACTATATATATCATTAATATTTAAAATCATATCTACACTCGTATTAAATTTACTAGCAATATCCTCTAAAGTTTCTCCTTCTTTAATCAAATATTTATCATACATAAAAAATCACATCCTAGTAATAGGATATGACATCATTTATTTTATGTTAATAAGTCTTTAGTTTAAATCACGATATTCATACTTCTTCTTTTCATTCATCATATACTCTGTAATATTCGTTTCAATTTCATCTAGAGCATGCTTATCAATATTACTAATAGTTACCACTTCTTTAACCGTATCTATTATTATTTGACCCCAAATAAGCCCTTGGTAAACACTTAAATCATTAAATAAATCTGGCGTAATCGAAGTTAAGAAATAACCATATAATAGTCTTTTGCGTCCAATTAGAATACGTTTATTAGTTAATACTACTACACAAGAGTTAGTAAAATCATAAAAACAATCATTCTTTTGACCAACAAAAGCATACAATACTTCTTCTCCTGGATTTAAATGCCTTTCTACAACACTAGCATGTTTCTTTAATCTAAAAGCCACACATCCAGGAAATTTCTTCTTAAACTCCAATACTTTGGCATAAACCGAAGAAACATCTCTTTCCGTTTTTTCAATACTAACAATTCCCATAATATCAGTCCTTACCCCATTAGTATAACATAGACTTATAAATTAGAAAAGCAATACCAACACCAATTAAACAAACAACTACCATAATAAGGATGAACAGAAATATATTTAATCCCTTATTTTCTTTTTCTTGCTTAGATTCCTCGACACTAATCTTTACAAGCTCTTCTTCCTGTTCTTTAATTTCTTGCGGAATCTTTATCTCTTTTTTAACTAACTTCTCATACTTATCTCTAACCGTTTGATTTCTATTAACAGCATTTAAATTAATACTAGTCTGAGTTAAAGCCATATCAATTCTACTTTCCCCAAAATCTAATCTCATTTCATGTTCTAACCCTAAAACATTATCCATATTTTTATAAATAATCTCTTTTATTCTACTGGCATACTCTTCCTTAGTATTACTCTTAATAATCAAACTAAGACTCTTCTTATAAGCATTAATATTTTCATCTAACCCTCTAGTTATATCTTTAATATATAAATAATATTCATTAAATAAAACATCTATCAATACTTTTCTATCTAAATAATATCCATTTAACATAAAGTATTCACAAGTATTTATTGTATTATTAAAATCATATATTGGTGCCATAACAACTTTCCTATTTGTAGGATTAAACAATATACTATAAGTATCTAAATTTCTTAAATTTTCTCCCGTTATATAATCAAATAATATCATTAAAACATAATTCTTAATTAATTTATCATCATCATTTTGAAAGTTAGCTTGTAGTACATGAAGTGGTAATCTTATTATATTACTAATTGTTTTTCTATCAGTAATCAAAGTATTTTTATCATTTTTAGGTAGACTTAAAATATAATCTAACCAAGAACTATCTTCTAACTTTCCCTCACGAGCAAGTTTAACAGCTCTCTTCATTAAATAATCAAGTCCAATAAGTTCATAACCATCTTCTAAAACACTTAAATTAATTGTTCCTTGAACATTATCATTTGTAATAAGTCTAAATATTTTAGAAGCATTTATTCCTAATAAAGTAGCAACTTCCGAGTTAATAATATCTAAATCATCCATATATTGATATTCACTAGATTTAATAAAACCACTCTTTGTAATTGTCTTTATAACTTCTTTATTTGTACTTTCATCTATATCTTTCGTAGTACTAACAACTTTAACTTCCATCCGATTATGCAAATGATATTTTGAATCCATTATCTTTTCTAAGTGAACATTACTTATTTTAGGTTCACCATTAAATATATCTACTAAATAATACTTACTAGCATTATAAAATTTATTTCTATCTTCTTGAGGCATATTCTATACTTCCTTACTATAAGTAAAGTATATCAAATATTTTGCTATTTTAAAATGGCTTTTCTAGTTTTCTTAAAAATTCTTTAGAAAAAGATGTAAATTTGATATACCATATTAAAAAGATGACTATTTCTAGTCAGTCCTTATATCAACTTGAATATTTCAAGTAATTAACAAAATTGGTGGAGCAGAGGAGAATCGAACTCCTGTCCAAACTTCATAACCCTAAACCTCTACAAGTTTAGTTAATATTTAAATTTCATTATAAAACTGGCTTTAACTTACCGATTTCATAACTAGATTAGTAAAAATTCATTATTCTAACCTAATCAATTAAAATAATATAATCTATATCTATGAACCCCTAACTAGCCTATAGATAAAACTAGAAAGAAGCCTCCATACCTTTAATTAGGCAAAAACAGGAGTGTTGAAACTATAAGTTTCGTCATTTAATTTTAATTTAAAGATTTAAGTCATTAAGACTACTTGCCATCTAGAATTAAAATAAGTTTGTCGAAACCATTGCTGCCCCATAAAAAGATTATAACACACCGCTATAAAATATGCTAGATGAAAACGCAAAATAATTGACATTTTAATACTTTTGTGCTAGGATAGAAACCAATTTAAAAAATTAAATGATTTAGGGGGTATTTTAATGAAAAAAACATTTAATGAAAATAAAAATTATTATGCATTACTAGGAGTTAGTGAGACTGCTAGTAAAGATGAACTTGACAAAGTAATAGGAGACATCGCTCGAAATAGTTTTAATGGTCAAGAACTAAGTGACTTCCAAGTTGACATGTTAGCCGAACTTTGGGAAGCATATAATGTTCTTTCTGAACCAACCGCAAGAAAAGAATATGATTTAGCAAGAAAGAGAAAAGCTAAAAATAATAAAACAACTGCACCTGAAACACCTGTTGAAAAAGTTTCTGCTAAAGAAAGCGAACCAAAAGCCGAAAATATAGAACCAAAAGATGTCGCTGGATTTACCAAGACTATTGCAGATAACTTATCTCAAACTCTTGATGATGAATATGAAAATGATGAAGATTTAGATGAAGAATTAGAATCTTATGAAGATGAACAAAACAACAGTAGAAAAAAAGTTAAAACAGTAGAAGAAGTTGACGATGAAGAAAAAGAAAGTATCTTAACCAAAGCCAAAAACATTATCTTTAAAAAATCAACAGCGGGACTTGCTCTAGTAATAATCGCTACCGCAGTTACATTAAGAAGCTGTAGTAAAGCTAAAAATATTAAAACTGAAGACCTAGCCATTCAAACTGAAAGTACTGCCGTAGATGATACTAATGAAATCGTTGTAGAACCAACAAGTACACCAGAAGTAACACCTACTCCAACACCAGAAGTTGACAAGGTTAATGATGAAAATTACATGCAAGAAAAAGCTAACAACTTATGGAACAAAGTAGCAAGTAGCAATAATTCCAAATCATCATTACCAGATAGTAATGCATGTTATGAATTAATAAAATGGGCTCACCATTCAAATCCCAATTATACTGGAACTTATACTATATCAAATGACTATGCTTATTCAATCTTAACTGACTTATATATGGATAACATTGATATTTCAAGTATCTTCGAAGGACTAGATAGTCAAGATGCTTTGGCAAAAATCCAAAGTGCTAAACAAAATCTTAATGCTAGCAACGATACTTATGAAGACGAATACAATGCCTTAACAACATTAGTAAACAGTGCCAATATGATTAAAGGCGAAACATACAATGACTATACTGCAACTATGGCTTTCGCTGTTTATGCTAACGAAATCGTATCATTACCAAATATTACAGATGCTAGAAGCACTGATACATCATATAATGACAACTTTAACAAAGTATATTACCCAAGTGGTCAAGCAATACTTGCTAACCTAGTTGATGGTGCATACGATGAAGACGATGCTGTAAAGTTATCTAGATAGTAGGTAGATTAATATGAAAGTAACAAACGAAGAAAGAAATGAAAAAATAGCAACTAAAGCTAAAGACATCTTAGGCAGTAAACCACTTATTGCTATATGTGCTGTAATAATTGCTGGAAACCTAGCTTATCCTGGCATTTCCAAATTAGTTACTGCAAAAGAAGACAATAAAGCAAATACTAAACCCGTAGCAGAAGAAACTATGGTTGAAGCAACTCCAACTCCTACTCCAGAAATAACACCAGAGCCAACTGCTTATGCTTATTCAATTAATTATTCTAACGCTGAAAGTTTTTACAACGAGATTTTAAACAATCGTAATACTTATGGTCAAGACTTTGCATCATCATTTCAAACTGTTGAAGATGTTAAAAGTTTTATCACATTTGTTACCAAATTTGATGAATTATATAGCTATGATGAAAACCAAACTAACATTAATTCATTAGAACAATTTCAAGAAATAATTGCTAACTACTATGGTTCATGTGTTAAATATAACGTCACACCTAACCTAAGTAGTATTCTAAACAACTATCCATATGGAGCTCAAAAAGTTAGTGAAACTGAGCAAATAGCTAAAACCTTAATAAATGGTAGCGGTAATGATTTCACAATTGTTAACAACTACTTTAAATGGTATAGTGACAATCTATGTAATGGCCAAATAAGTACAACGAGTATTAAAAATGCACCAATTGTGGTTATTCTAAATGAAGAATATAAACAATATCGTAACCAAGGTAATATGGCATCCGCTAGAATAATTGAATTACCAAAAGATGTTGATGGCGATATATGCCCAAATACAATAGATAAAGTTATGCTTAATGAAATTGATTACACAAATGGTGCTAGTGGTATGTTTGATATCGTATATGATACGATTGAAAGTAAATGTAATACCTATAAATTAGAAAGGAAATAATTATGTACGAAGAAAATAGTTACAAATTAAAAATTGATTGGAAAACGCTTATAATCAGAGCTATACTAGTATTATTATTTATTATATTAGTAATTTGGTTATTCCCAATGCCAAAATTAGACACATTCTACAATAGAATATTCAACGAGAACATGAATACAATGTCTACTGCTGCTAAAAACTATTTTAACAACAACTTACCAGAAGACATTGGAGACACTTCTACTATTAAATTAGAAGAAATGATAAATAAGAACTTATTAATTGAGTTTAAAGATAAAAATAACGAATCTTGTAATAAAACTAACTCTTTTGCTCAAATTACCAAAACTGGAACTAATGAATATGTTCTTAAAACTCAACTATCTTGTCAAGATGAAACTGATTATGTTTTAGAAACATTAAATACTACCCCTGCTAATACAAGTAGTATAAATACATCAAATACAACAACTACTGACAATCAAACTAAAGATGATGGCAATAACACTTCAAATACAACAAATACTAATATAAAAAATACCATCAATAACGATGAAGATGATGACGAAGATATTATCAAAGATGATGTTACATATGATAAAGATGGAAACATAGTTGGTACAATTGAATATGAATTTAAAAAGCCAATATATTCAAGTACTAAATCTTATTATTGTCCAGATGGCTATGTCTTAGATGGAAAAACATGCTATAAAGAAGAAACTGGCGAAACAATTGAAGCTACTAAAGAATACTTTGAAGACAGAATTGAAACCACAGATGCTAAAAAAAGCGAAGGTGAAAAATACACTGTTAAAGCTGACACTATTAAAAAAGTAGATAAAGTTGAACAAGTTTGTCCTGAAGGATATACTTTAAATAAAAATATGTGCTATAAATATAAAGAAGCTACTGTAAACCCTGGTTCAACTAAATATACTTGTCCAAGTGGTTACACTTTAGATGGTACTAAATGTGTTCAAACAATCGATGCTACTAAAAATACATCAACAGACACAAGCTACTCTTGTCCTAATGGTGGAACACTAAACGGCACCAAATGTAATAAACAAGATTCAATTGCAGCCGATTACCACAATGGCTCAAATAGTTGCAGTTGCCCTAACGGTGGTCATTTAAATGGTACTAGATGTGAAAAAGAAGATAGCATTAATGCTGATTATCACAATGGTACAACAAGTTGCTCATGTCCATCAGGATACTCTCAAAGTGGAAGCTCATGTACAAGAACAACATCTTATGGCGCATCAGCAAGTGGATATTGGACTAACCCAACAACCCAAACATCAAAAACCCCATTATCAGAATACAATAATGGTAAACAAAAAAGATGGCTTGGAAGCAAATCATGTAATGCTAGAGGATGTACATATACATATTATGTTTCTAACTATGTAACATCATATAGTTGTCCTAATGGTGGATCACTAAACGGATCAACATGCTATAAAACTGAAACAGCTGCCCAAAATTGTTCAACTACTTCTGGTTATTATACATGTAGTAGAGGAAGTTTAAGAGGTGACAGATGTTATTATGATGCTTCATACAATGCCTCATGCTCAACATCAAATGGCTACTATACATGTAGCAAAGGAACATTAAATGGTAATAGATGTTACTATGATGCTTCATATGATGCCACTAAAAATGATAGTTCAAAAACAACTTATACTTGTCCAAGTGGCTATGAACAAAAAGATGATAAATGTACAAAAACTATAGATGCAACTAAAAATACAACTGAAACAACCTATACTTGCCCAGAAGGTTATACTAAAGAAGGTACAACATGCTATATAACAGCTAAACCTGAAGAAAAAATTACATATAAATATTCTTGTCCTGAAGGATTCACTGCAACTGGTGAAGGCGAAAAAATGACATGTTCAAAAGAAATGCAAAATGAAGGTAAAACATATTGTGAAGATGTAGATGCCACTCTAGATGGTGATAAATGTATCAAAAAAATCACTGGAGCATTTAAAGGTTATAGCTGCCCAGATGGCTACATTCTAAATGGGGATAAGTGTACGAAAAAAACAACCAGTTGTACGAGTGCACTGGTCGATACAAGCACTTCAGTATCTTATAAATATACATGGAGTAGAAAGAAAACATTAGACGGTTGGACCCCAACGGGTAAAACTAGAACTATTAAATCTACTCAATTAATTAAATAGGCAATCAAGCCTATTTTTTATTTGCAAATAAATTTTTATACTAAAAAAGACACTATAATTGTGCCTTTAAAATTCTTGTTAATATTATAATTAATTCATTATCAGTAACAGGGTCAACATATACATCATTACCATCAATTACTTCTTCTAAGATTTTTACCTTATCAGAAACAATATCACCACTATCAGTAACACCCATTACTAAGAAATATTTAATTCCACCATACATTGTTTCATTAAGTACAACATATTTTTCTTGATTTTCAAGAGTAATAATAGTATTAGTCTTTAAGCCCATTTTATTCTTTCCCTTCTACTTACTTACGCAGCAAGCTTTCTAGTAGGTCCAGATTCTTCCATAGCTTGAGAACCATTACCATAAACAACATTTACAGGTGTTGAACTAACTACCTTAATGCCTCGTTTTTTATTTTCTACTTTTGGAGTAGCATTTTCAATAGAAACAACTTCTTTAGAATTATCATTTACTAAATCATTATATCCTTCAAAAGGATTTGAATTAGAAGAATATAAATCGTCTAACATTGTAAATGGATTACTATTATCTTCTAATTTTGGCTCTTCTACATGATTTTCAGCTGCTACTACAACTGGTTCTTCTGCCTTAGCGCTAGTATCTTCACTATTTAATAAAGCGCTTAAATC
>CALBBI010000006.1:0-6472 GCA_937926935.1 uncultured Bacillota bacterium | reverse complement strand
GAAAGGGATCAATCAATAAGAAATTAATTAATATTTCTATAAGATTGATTATACGTGATTAATATGGCAAGGAAGATGCCACAAAATTTAGAAGCTGAAATGTCAGTCTTAGGGGTGGCATTTTTGGATGATAAACTTATTAGTAAGATAGTTGAAGAAGTAAATGAAGATATGTTTTATGATGATAGAAATAAAAAGCTTTTTCAAGCTATTAAGAGTTTACATGAACAAAGTATTGCCATAGATGTAACTACGGTAAGTGATGAATTAGATAAAACGAAGAATTTTTCTGCTGTTGGGGGAATTGAATATTTAACTGAGGTTATTGATTCGGTAGCGACAGCGGCTAACTTAGATTATTATATAAATATTATTAAAGAGAAGGCTATTGTTAGAAATTTGATTAATACGGCGACTGATATTGTTACGGAGGCTTATGAGGAAGAAGATAATGTTACTTCGTTACTTGATACAGCAGAAAAGAATATTTTAGATGTTGTAAGGTCTCGTCAAACTAGTGAGTTTGTTCCTATTAGTGAGGCTTTAAGAAGTGCACAAGAGCAATTAGAATATTTAGCTCAAAACAAATCAACGATATCAGGGTTAGAAACTGGCTTTATTGATTTAGATAAAGCTACTAGTGGATTACATGAAGGCGAAATGATAGTTATTGCGGCTCGTCCCGGTATGGGAAAAACTGCCTTTGCGTTAAATATTGCGACTCATGCTGCAATGACAACGAAAAAAGCTATTGCCATATTCAACTTAGAAATGTCTAAGGAACAATTAGTTAATCGTATGCTTAGTGCTTTAGGTGGCATTGAAGGTAAGAAGTTACAAAATGGTCAAATGATGCAAACTGATTGGAAAAAATATAATGAAGCTATGAGTCAGCTTGCTGATACAAATATGTATATTGAAGATAATGCGGGTATTACATCAAGTGATATTAGAGCTAAGTGTCGTCGCTTGGCTTCAAAACCTGAAGGGTTAGGACTTGTTATAATAGATTACTTACAGCTTCTTACTTTAGGCGGAAAAAGACCAGATTCAAGACAACAAGAAGTTTCAGATATTTCTCGTTCAATAAAGACAATGGCGATGGAGTTAAAAGTTCCAGTAATAGCGTTAGCGCAGCTTTCCCGTAATGCGGAAAAAAGAGAAAATAATGAACCAATGCTTGCCGATTTAAGAGAATCAGGTTCTATCGAACAGGATGCCGATATAGTAATGTTTATAAATAGAAAAGATTATTATAAAGCTAAAGACCAACTAGGAAAAAATGATAATGCAGAAACAGATATTATTATTGCTAAACATCGTAAAGGTGGTACTGGTAAATTTACTGTCTTATTTGAACCAACAATGATGAATTTTAAAAATTATATTTCGATAAAAGAAGAAGGAGAATATTAATGAGTAAAAAATCAAAAACGATTACGATTTTGACAACATTGATTGCGAGTGTGTTTATATTTTTAATTGGCTGGCATAAGAATTATCAAGATGTAGCTAGAGAAGTATATCAAATATATTTAGATGGGGAAAAGATTGGACTTATAGATAATCAGGAAGAGTTGTATGCTTTAATAAACCAAGAACAATCTAGTATTAAAGAGACTTATAATGTTGACCAGGTATATCCCCCGAATGGGTTTTCAATAGCTAAGTGTATTACTTATGATGATGATATAACTACGGTTGATGATATATATAATAAGATAAAAGATTCAAAAGATTTTACAATTAAAGGTTATACAATTACGGTAATGTCTGCTGGTACTGATACAGAAGATGCTAAAACGTTATTTAGAATAAATGTCTTAGATAAGCAAGTATTTGAAGATGCAATAAATAAAGTAATTAAGTCATTTATTAGTGAAGAAGAGTATAATAATTATATTAATAATAAACAGGCTGAAATAGAAGGTACGGGTCAAAAGATTTTAAATATTTATTTTAAAGAGAATATTTCAATTAAAGAGACTTATATAAGTACTGAGGAAAAGATTTATACAGATGTTGATGAATTAAGTAAGTTTTTATTATTTGGAGAGAATGCTAAGTATGAGGAATATACGGTAAAACCGGGTGATACGATAGCGTCGATTGCGGATGCTAATGAGTTGAATGTTTCGGAATTTCTAGTTGCTAACTCGCAATATAAAGATGAAAATGACTTATTAGGTGAGGGTGATCAAGTTATTATATCTTTGATTAATCCGCAGTTAACATTGGTTTACGATGTTTATAAAGTAGAAGATGTTACTATTAAGTATGAAACGGAAACAACATATGATTATGATAAGTTAACTTCTTATAAGAAGATTGAACGAGCTGGAGTTAATGGTATTCAAAGAGTTGCTACGACAACGCAGATTATAAATGGTGATGCTAACCAAGGTGCTGTTGTAGATACGGCAAATTCTTATGTAATTAAAAATATGGTTACAGAAAAAGTGGTTCGTGGTAAGAAAACAACTAGTGGTAATATTGGATATTGGGTTGATGATGGTTCTGAATGGGCTTGGCCAACAAATTATCCTTATACTATTTCGTCGCCATTTGGAAAACGTTACTTATTTAATCGTACCGCTCATGAAGGTGTTGATATTACTGGTACTGGTCTAGGGTCACCAATTTATTCTATTGGTGATGGTGAAGTTATTGCGTCTGGTCGTGGTGTTGCTGGTTCAAGTGGTGGTATCGCTATTATAATTAAGCATCCAAATGGTCTATATTCAATGTATGCTCACTTAAATTCAACTTTAGTAAGCGCCGGAGACCAAGTTAGTAGAAAGCAAAAAATTGGTACTATGGGTAATACTGGACAAGTTACAGGAACCCATTTACATATTAGTATATCAATGGGTAAACCTTATTCAATAGAAGGGTATAAGTGGTTGGATCCACTTACGGTGTTAAAATAATGAAAGTTTGTGTATTAGCCAGTGGGTCTAAAGGAAATGTAACTTATGTTGAGACTAATCAGCATAAGCTTCTTTTAGATATAGGCACTAATGTAAAGTATATAAAGGAAAAATTATTAGAGTTAGAAGTATTAATTGACGATATTGATATGGTATTTATTTCTCATATTCATGATGATCATATTAAGGCGTTAGAACAATTTATTAAGAAGTATCATGCTAAAGTTTATATGACAAGAGGAATGATAGATGAGTTACCCGCGGAACATAAAATCAGAACTTATGATAATTTAGTATTATATGATGATGATATTTATGTTGATACTTTAAAAGTAGAAGTAATTAAGACTAGTCATGACACTAAAGATTCGAAAGGATTTATCTTAAGTGAGTGTGGTAAGTCAGTGGTGTATTTAACTGATACAGGGTATTTAAATCAAAAGTATTTTCCTAAACTTAGAGATAAGTCAGTGTATTTGTTTGAAAGTAATCATGATATTGAAATGCTTATTAATGGGAGTTATCCTAAATGGTTGAAATCAAGGGTTGTTGGACCTTATGGACATTTATCTAATAAAGATGCTTCGTTGTACTTAGCTAAACTAGTTGGAGTAGATACGAAGAAAATTATTTTAATGCACTTATCGGAACATAATAATACACCAGAAGCGGCTATGGATACAATTCATAATGTATTTAAAGAATATAATGTGGATTTTGATGATATTAAATGTGCTAGTCAGAAAGAAAAGTCTGAGGTAATAACTTTATGATTCAAATATTATGTGTAGGTAAGATTAAAGAAAGTTATTTAAATGAACTTATAAATGATTATACTAAGAGAATAAGCAGATATCATAAAATAGAGATTATTGAAGTTAAAGATTCTAATATGGAACAAGAAGCGATATTACTTAGTAAATATATAAAACCAAATGATTTCGTAATAGCTATGGCTTTGGAAGGGAAGATGTATGATTCAGTTGGAATGGCTAAGTTAATTGATAATACATTTAATAGTTATGGAACGATAGATTTTGTTATTGGTGGGTCTTATGGGTTAGCTGATGATATAAAAAAACGCGCTAATTTACTTGTATCGATGTCAAAAATGACTTTCCCACATGGATTATTTAGAGGAATATTATTAGAACAAATATATCGTACTTTTAAAATAAATAATAATGAAACATATCATAAATAGGTGCTTTTAGGGCACTTTTTTGATACAATTGTTTAGAAAGAAGGTATTTATATGATAGGAAATGATTGGGATAAGGAACTAGAAGTAATATGGAATAGTCCTAATTTTCAAAAGGTATATAATCATGTATTAAGTTTATATGATAAAGAAACTATATACCCTTCTAAGGAAGATATTTTTAGGGCTTTGAAATTAACTCCTTATAATAAAGTTAAGGTTGTTATAATGGGGCAAGATCCATATCATGGCGAAGGGGAAGCGATGGGGTTATCTTTCTCAGTACATAAAGGGATTAAGTTACCTCCAAGTTTGAAAAATATTTATAAAGAAATTTATGATGATATTGGGATAATTGAACCAGTATGTGGAGACTTAACGAAATGGGCTAATGAGGGTGTATTACTTTTAAATAGCGTTCTTACGGTAAAGAAAGATACACCTGCGTCGCATAAGAACATTGGTTGGGAGCCATTGACTGATTATATAATAAAGAAATTAAATGCAAGAAAAGAACCAATAGTGTTTATTTTATGGGGTAATTTTGCCAAGTCAAAAGCTGTTTATATAACAAATCCGCAACATTTGGTTTTAACTAGTGCTCATCCATCACCATTCTCATGTCGTTATGGCTTTTTTGGAAGTAAACCATTTTCTAAAACAAATGAGTTTTTAAAGAAGAATGGGATTGAACCTGTTGATTGGCAGTTATAAAAAAGAACTAGAAATAATCTAGAACTTAAAATCATCTAAGATATCGTCGTTCATGTCTTTACCATCGAAGAAATTTTTAATGGTAATACCATGAAGTTTGGCAATAATGTTGGAAGGAAACTTTCTAACTAATTCATTAGAAATAGATACGTATTTATTATAATACTTTTTAGCAGCTGATATTTTTTCATCAGCTCTTTTTATTTCATTATTTAAGCTTCTTAAATCTTTAGTATCGGTTTGTTCTTTATAGTCTTCTTTAATTTTATCAATTAAGATTATTGAGTCATTTAGTTTACGTTCTAAATCAAAGTTAGAAATATTTTCTTCTTTAAGACTTTCAAGGTCTTTAAAATTAATTTTGTTATCATCAATACTTGATTTTATGATATTAGTAGTTTTTACCATTCTTTTCTTTTTTGGCTAGCTTTTGTTGTAAAATAGCTATTCTTTTTTTATTATCAATTTAAACCACCCTGTCTGCTTGTTAAGTGCATATTATCATTAATTTTTTTAAGATTATTAAGGTCAAAACTGAATATCCCAAAATTTTCATTGTTAGATGACAACTCTTCCATTACTTTCTCACAGTAACGACGGTTGGATATCTTCGTCAGATCATCCATATATGCCATCCTGTAAAGAACTTCCTGTTCCTTTGCCTCGTTCATATTATGTATTACATCTATACTGAAATTCATAATCATTACAACAACAAATATGAGCACTCCTACTGCTGACATGCTGAAGTCACTGAAAATCTGCACTCCGGTATATGTTTTTACCATATAACGTACTACATCAATAAATATAAATGCAATTACTATGCAAAAACCTATAAAAAGAACTTTTCCTGAAGATGTACCTGATTTTAATACTTTTATCATAAGAACCATCATATAAATTACTTCAAGTACAATAAAAACATGAATAACTTCAAGAAGTGACGGCAGATGATATAAATTGGCAAATTGCAGTGTAAATGATACAACTATAAATACTGACAAACCTCCAACAAATATTTTATAAAGATTTATCATAAATGTATCTTTTAATTCATATACATTATCTTTAAAATACATTGCAACAGACAACGCCCCTAAAACAAGATTAATATACTCAAGCGTTGTTGTAACAGGCAATGGTATATTAAAAAGCTGCGTAAGTCTATAATTGCATGCAGTCCATGTACCAACTGTCACAGACAGGGCTCCTATCCAGAAAAGTCTTGACATTCCTGTTCTTTTTATCATCATTATTCCGGCAAGTGCCATTATAAGTGCACCAAATAAAATCAATGAAACTGCAGATACATATGGAACACGGTTCTTTATCATCATCTGTTGGAAAACATCCGAATATTCCATAAGAATAGGTGCATCTATAGATGAAAATGTCGCATCTTCAGTAGATGTAATAATAATTCTTATATTTTTTCCTGCATCTGTCTTCTTGACAGGAATATAATGCCAACCGCTTCCTACCAGCTTATTTTCTGCATATCTGTCTTCGCCATATGTATACACAAGCTTTCCGTTGACAGATACTTTTAATACCGATGATGTTGTAGGTATCTTTATAACAGGCGTGTCATACTTAAAATTTTTAGGTATTGACGTATATAAAA
>CALBBI010000005.1:0-9026 GCA_937926935.1 uncultured Bacillota bacterium | reverse complement strand
CAGGTCTTACATTCCACACTTATTATCGTAAACATTACTACATTCATTTTCCTCACAACAAGTATACATTGGTGTATATGTATGATGAATTATATGATGATTAATAACTCTCGTATTTACGGGAACAATATGTTTAACTTCATGGTGAATTTCTCTATGACAACACCTTTCTTGAGGACATTCATAAATAGGAGGTTGGCAAACTCCTGGCATCGCAAAATTCATATTATCATTCACATTGGCATTTTCTTGTTTAGCAAAAGCCGTATTAGAAAAATTATCACCAATATCAAAACAACGATTTTTTATCATAAAAAACTTTCCTTTCTACCCTATTTTATGAGTAACTTTAAAGGAAAGTTATGATATTTGTCCATTTTATTTATTATAATTCCATATTCCAAGCTGTCCTTTAGCTTTAATTGGTTCGATTATTTCCACATCATCTAATATCCAAGCATATCTGCCAATCTCATAGTGTCCGCATATATATTCGGTTTTATTTTGCTTTATTTCGGACATAAACTTATCATCCATATAAACACAATCAACTAATCTTGCCTTACATATTATATAACCATACTTTAAATCTAAATTTTCATACAACTCTTTCAAACCAGGTCTTTCACTAACCTTTTTATCAATCTTAGCAACCCCAGCATGAATATATATTTCCCCACGATACTTAGTCTTCCAACTTCTAGTTTCTATTCTTTTTATCTTATTTGCAATCAAGGCCGCAAAAGGTTCTTTTATCGTTAAAACTTTCATTAGAATGGTAACTTCATCTTTCCATTACTAAATTGTTTCATCATTTGTTTCATCATATCAAATTGTTTTAACAAGCGATTAACTTCTTCAACACTTCGACCCGAACCCTTAGCAATTCTTTGCTTACGACTAGCCTTCAAAATTTCTGGGTTCCTTCTTTCTTCCTTAGTCATCGATAGCACAATAGCTTCCACATGAGCAATATCTTTAGGGTCAATATTAACATTATTAAGTCCCATTTGACGAGCTTGAGGTAACATACCAAGTAATTTTTCTAAAGGTCCTAACTTCTTCATTTGTTTTAAATTCATTAAGAAATCTTCTAAGTCATAGTTACCTTTCTTTAACTTTTTAGCTTGTTCCATAGCTTCATCTTCACTAACCACTGACTCAACTTTCTCAGCAATATATAAAATATCACCCATATCTAAAATACGTTCCGCCATTCTTTCTGGATGAAACTCTGAAAGTCCGTCTAACTTTTCACTATCACCAACAAACTTAATCGGTACATTAGTTAAATGTCTTACCGATAATGCAACCCCACCCTTAGTGTTACCATCTAACTTCGTTAAAATACATCCGGTTAAATGAAGAGCATTATTAAACCCATTAATTACGTTTATTGCATCTTGTCCCATCATGGCATCAATTACTAAGATAACCTCATCCGGTTTAGCAAGTTCTTCCACACCCTTTAACTCTTCCATTAAAGGCTCATCAATATGAAGGCGACCAGCAGTATCAATAATGATATAATCATTCTTATTTTCTTTTGCATACTCTAATGCATCCCTAACAATCTTCGTAACTTCAATTTGACCCTCACTAAAAACAGGAATATTTAATTCTTTTCCTACTGTCTTTAACTGATCAATAGCGGCTGGTCTATAAATATCACACGCTACTAAAAGTGGTTTCTTCGCATGACGTTTTCTTAAATAATTAGCAAGCTTACCACTAGTTGTTGTCTTACCACTACCTTGAAGCCCAACTAACATCAAAATAGTTGGGTTTTTATCTACTACTAAAGTTACAGCCTCACCACCTAAAAGCTCCACTAACTCATCCTTAACAATTTTAATAAAAACTTCATCAGGTTTTAAAGACTTATCAACTTCCATACCTAAAGCTTTTTCTTTAACATTATTTATAAATTCTTTTACTACTGTATAGTTAACATCTGCTTCTAATAAGGCCAGTCTAATCTCACGCATCGCATCATTAATATTATCTTCCGTAATACGTCCCATACCTTTAATATTCTTAATCGCGTTAGTTAATCTATCTCCCATGTATTCAAACATTTATATCACATCCTTAATTATTACCCTAATATTATACAATAAATATCCTTAAAACCAAAGAAAAATCGCCACTAAAGGCAATTTTTATCTTGAACCCATTGAGCCACCGCCACCAAATGAGCCGCCGCCTCCGCCACCGGAAGAAAATCCTCCGCCACCAGAAGAATAACTTTGGGCTTTAGACCTGGCACTTGACAAGTTACCCACACTGCGATATGAGAAGGTATTTATCATAACAATATCGTCATAAGTATTATCCACTAAAATATCTGGATATAACTTTTTAAATTGTTTAGCAACTTCACTAGCTACGCCAAATAACTGAGCATATATCAAATATTCATTCCATAGCTTAACTTCAATTGGCTCTTTTTCATTTAAGGAACCAAACTCTTTAAAAAATTTCTTTAACCCAATCATTCTAGCGCCAATCTCATCTAAAGCCGGTGTTGCTATATAATTATTTATAGAAAAGAACTTACCTTGTTCCGTTACCATTCCATTTTTAACAAGAATATCTAACTGTGTATCACAAATATCAGTTAACAAAGTATATATCTTATTATAGTTATTTTCACACCATAAACTAAATTCTCTTTGTTCCAAAATACCATCTCTACTAGCAATCATTAAATAATTATATAACCTAGCTTCCTCTTCATCAGTTGGTGTTTCTAACAAATGTATTTTAACATTATCTTTCTTAAATAAGCCACTACCCTCTTCTTTTATCACTCTAACCTTATCTTCTTTTAACCATTTAAGTAAGAATGCTCCAAAAAGATTAGTCTCTTTATTAACTACTCCATATTCTGCCCCAATTAAATAAGCCTTTTTAATATCTTCTCCACAAGGTAAATCTCTAAAATACGGAGCATTTTTATCTTTCTTCTTTTTAGCAATCCTATTTCCAAAACTCTTACCATATTTTAATGCCAAGAAAAATAAGAATAAGGGTACAATGAACCAAAATAATGTAGATAAAACAGAAAATATAATACTCCAAATACTAGTTTTATAAGTCTTTGAACCTTCTTGAGCCATATCTAAGTAATAAGAAAAATCATGATTTAAACTTTTACTAGTATTGAATGTTCCTTTAGGAAATTTAACTAACACTGTAACATATTCATCACTATCAACACTATCGGCACTAGATAACTCAATAACTCCATCACTTACATAGGCATAATCTCCATACACCCCAAAACCCCAAACTGGTAAGTCATCACTAAATGGATTATCAGCATGTATCCTTATATAATATGATTTTAAATTTTCACTCGTACTAGGTAGTAAAGTCCAATAAAGTAACTGTGCATCATTTAATTCATAAATAAAATTATTTATTGTATAAGTAAGATTATAAGTATAAGTACCATAATGACTTAT
Source organism: uncultured Bacillota bacterium (assembly GCA_937926935.1). Taxonomy (GTDB): domain Bacteria; phylum Bacillota_I; class Bacilli_A; order RF39; family UBA660; genus CAG-605. The sequence goes on along the minus strand of CALBBI010000005.1, from coordinate 5,556 downwards.
TCCTAAACAAAGTTCTACCCCACTACTAGTTTTATGATAACCATATTTGTACTTTTTATCATTAAACGATCCATCAATATCCCAATTACTTTCTAGTAAATAATTAGTCCCAGTTGAATCACTTACTTTAAAATCAGTAATCGTACTTTGCCCTAAAGACTCATAAGCATGATATATCTCCGTATTTTTATTACTTGTATAATTCCAATTTTCTACAACCTTAGCATTACCCTCACTATCAATATAAATATCCATTTTAATACTATTTATACTATTCGCATTAACACTCCCTATAAATAAAAAACTCACAACAATTAAGATAAACTTTTTCATAATAAATATATACTCCTCTTATAAATATATTCTAACATACTTAAGCCTAGACTTAAAGAAAAAATACCACTAAGTGGTACTCTATATCCAACGTGAAATATAAATTTTCCTTGTCTTTCCTTCTTCAAATTGTTCAAATATCCCTATAATACTATTAATAAGATTTTGTAGTAGATTTTCATCTTTAGTAAGTTTTACTTTCAATAATTCATATTTCATTTCTTTTCTAAAGATATAATCATCTATATACTTAGCTAATATTTTATCTATTTCTTTAACTTTTGTTATTTCTTCTTCACTACTAGGGTCAATTGAAAATACAAAGTCTCGATATATTTTTATTAAGTTAGCCGTAAAATAATCTTCTTCAAAGTAATCAAAGTTAATTATCTTATAGAAGTTTGGACAATTTTCAATTATTTGTTTATTTTTATTCATTTCATCATCTACTTTACATACTAAAATTATATTATATTTGGCATATTTTGTAAATGGCTTTTTCTTAATTAAGCTTTACTGCATTTATTATTTATGCCCTTAGTATTTTTGGGTCTTATAATTAGACCATTTTTTCTAACTTTAAAATTATTATGAAACATTACATTGATTGTAACGAATTGATAAATTGAAGAGCAAATTTGGCCAAAACCAGTACAATATGGTGTTTTTAATAACGAAACGGACATTCTTAAAATTGAAGAGATTATCTTATTAGAAGTTGTTTTTAAAGAAGAATATTCTAATTGCAAATAACACGTTTTAATTTTGTATATGGGGAACATGCAAAAATTTATTAATTCAAAAGAAAAATATATTAAAGTTATTTTAAGGTTTAAATCATAAAAACTAAATAGTAATAAAAACATGATAACGCTAGTTCCAACTAATAAAAGCAATAATTTATATGCATTATTCCTACTAGTTTTATAGTTAAAGTTACTTTTACTTATATCTATATTAGAGGCTATAGTTATTGCTTCAGCAGTATCCCACTGAGTATCAGTTATTAGCGATACAAAAGTTAAAGCATTTCCATATATTTCACCATACTCTAAAGCATTCGATAAGCCAAACATATATATTATAAAGAAAGCAATATTGTTAAATAATTCAACGGAATTATATTTTATCCAATTTAATATGTTAATTTCAAATTTAAACTTATTACTATTTTTCAAATAAATATACAAAGTAAAAATAAATAGCGGTAGCAATGTTACAGTTATTATAATACTCTGTTGTTTAGTTATTAAAGATGTTCCAATCAGTAAAACAAAATTTAATAAGTTAAATAAAATGGAATATATATTAGCTAATTTATTCTTTTCCTCATAATATAATTTGTCTTGTATCATAGTAAACTCTAACGAAATAAATAATTGCAATACAGAATAAATAGCAAAAGTTTTATAAATTTTTACGTCCATATTCATAAATGATATGTAGTTGTCAATATTAAATAAAATTAATGCAAAAATAAAAAAAGAAATAATTGTTCCCAATAATAAACCTGACATAACTGCATTTTCGTCTTTATCTTTTTCTTGACTTATATTTGCACCAGTAGAAAAAACAGATTTAATTATATAACTAATAAATTGCAACGGATAAGTTAAAGTAAATATATTAATCAAATTTTTGTCAACTATTATTCCTAATAAAAACCATGATAATATTGGTACAAAAGACAGTAATGATAAATCAAAACCTATTCTTAAAAGCTTTTTCATTTCTAACAACTCTCAATCTTTTTGTTTATTTTAAGTATCAATGTTTGTACATTGTATTATTTTTTGTTTGCATAATTAGCCTGCTAAGTCTTTCTTCTAATTTAAATATTCAAAATTTTCATTCATAGTTTGTATTCCTTTATTTCACAATTTTTAAGTCCTCTATTTAAAAACTTACCATTTTGTATTCCCTCAAAATATCCACTAAAGGCTTTTGATACCCCACTATGAGCCACTATCAAAACTGTATCATAATCTTTATTCTTTAATTCATTCAAAAAATCAAATACTCTATTAAAAAAGTTTTCTATACTTTCTTCTGTACCATAATTAATTTTAGTATAATAATTCCAATATTCTTCTCTATTAGTAGTTGATAAACTAATTCCATTTAAACTACCAGGATTTCGTTCTGTTAACCTTTCGTCTATTAAAATATCAGTATTTTTAACATTAATTATATTAGCAGTATGTTTAGCTCTAATTAAAGGAGAAGAAATTATAATATCATAATCGATCTTTTTTATTTGTTCTTTTAATGTATTGGCTTGATTTATACCATTTAAATTTAAATCTTCGTCCTCATTACTATAAATCTTCTTAACATTATGATTAGTCTGTCCATGTCTAACAATATATATTTTCATTTTAATATTTTCCATTTTTCTTAACGTCTTACTTCTCTAAATACTAAGTATAAAATTATACCAATCAAAGTAATCAAAGATACATAAATACATATCCTGTATACTAAAGTCTTTTTAAAACTTAACTTATAAGTACCCTTATCTAAACCAGCTTCTACAAAACCATGTTCACTTTCTTTCAAAGAAATTTTATTATTATTTTTATCTACTAACTCATAGCCAAAGTAAAATATTCTAGGTAACTCATATCGTCCATTCTCCGTTATTTCAAATTCTAAACTTGGATAATTGCCTTCAGTTACCTCGACTTCCCTCTTAGTATCCAAATTAATAACCTTATGACCTCTTTCATTATAATAAGCCATATCATCATCCATTAAACTAACTGGCATATACTCTCTTTGCCACCCTAGACCATTAGAATAATCATAAGGTTCTGTAACTACATCACTTGATGCAAAATGAATACTAAATAGCCCGGATAACATGATACATGCTAAACATAAAGCCTTAGTTGAAACTCTAGTATTTTCTAATGCCACCACTGCCATAATAGAAACCCCTAAAATAACTAAAGTAACAAGACGCCACCCAAATTGAATCATAAATAAACTATAAGGCATAAACTTCCAAGGAGAATATCTTGAAGACATAATAAAGCTTATCAAAGTAAATATACCTACTAACTTATACTTATCGTCCTTAAAAATAGCTCTTTTCTTTATTAAAACTATACTCATCAAAACCAGTGTAACCATTGAAAAATAGAAATAAATATCATCTATTCCTAAAGGTAAGATATACTCAATACCCCATAAAGTCTTATGCCAAACACCAAGTGACATAACCCATTTCTTATAAACCATATAATTTCCAAATAACTTATGTTCAAATAATGGTTCAAAAAAGAACGCCGTTAGTAAAAGGACTAAAACACAAGCTTTAATAAATGGTCCAATAAACTCCTTCTTAAATACTTTCTTATACATAATAAGCATTACAATACCTAAAAACAACGTTACATAAATCATCATTGTAAAATGCGATAATATCCCCCCAACATACCCAATTATAAAACAAGGATAAAACCACTTTTTATTGCCTTCCAATAACTCTTTAAGCCCTAAAATAACTAATGGTAAAAAAACAAATAATAAACTCTCCGCCTGAGCATCTCTTACATAAATCTCATTAATATGATAACTACTAGCTAAATAAATCACACTCGATATAAAAGCCAAAGACTTCTTCTTCGTAAAACGATAACTACATAAATACATCATACAACCAGATATGAAAAATGTTATCAAATAAAATATCTTAACACTGGTAGTCAAACTAACATTAAAATTATCTAAAAAGTACGATAAATAAGCACACGCAGTATGAAATATAGGTGGATAAAATAACCTACTTCCATACCCAAAATTATTTCCAATATTAGGTAATATCTTTCCCGTAATACCAGAAAAAAAATCATTTCTAATTAAATCTTTAATACTAGCAATAGTAGTTATATGATACATGGTATCGTTATTAACATGATACTCTTGTATAAATAATGGTAACATAATACCTAAAGATACTAAAAAGATCCCCATAATCATTACCCAATGTTTATCTAACTTTTTTAAAAATTTGTTCATTAAATCACCACAACTATAATATAAAAGAATTACCCTAATATTTCAAGGATAACTCTTCTACTTGACAATCAAATTACCTCTAAATTTCTTCTTATACTCTCTTATAAAATCATCTAATAAATAACTATTTTTATTACTAGTAACTATATTTAGTACAATATTTTCAATATCATAATCCTCTAAAATATTAAACACTCTTTTCTTTAATTTATTTAATACATAATCATCTAAGTACTCATCTAAATTAACATACAACGTATTATCATTATAAAATATATTCAACTCTATCACCAAAACTAATATAACAAATAATAAAAAAATATCCTATATTTTCGACAAAATATGCCAAAAAATAATCTTTTATGGTACAATAACTTTTAGGTGATGGATAATGAAAATATTTTTTCTTGTTTTAATTAATAAACTTGTTACTTTTTTTTGTAAGTTAATTGGTAAGAATGGTGGTCAATGGCCTGGTCATATTATTTATGACTGGTTAGATAAGAAAGCTCTAACGTATGTTAAATATCCTAAGTATGTTATTGCGGTAACTGGATCAGCCGGTAAAGGTAGTACTTGTAGTTTAATTAAGCATACTCTAGATGATGCGGGCTACAAAGTAGCATTTAATGAAACCGGCGACAATGGTGTTTTAGGTGTTACAACCACAATCTTAAATCATTGTAAGCTTAATGGCCACATGGACTGTGATGTTCTTTTACTAGAATGTGATGAAAGACATCTAAAATTAATATTCACAAAAAATAAGCCAACTCATTTGGTTATAACTAACCTAACTAGAGACCAACCCACTCGTAATGGTAACCCAATCATTGTCTTAAATGATATTAAAAAAATTATTACTGACGACATGGAATTAATTATTAATGTAGATGACCCTTTAGTAAATCGTTTTAAAGATATTCATCATGGTAAAATTACTACTTTTGGTATTGCTCATATCAGTGGTGATATTAAAAAACCTCGTCTTGAAAATGTCGACTTTGCTTACTGTCCTAAATGTCATAAAAAATTATCTTATGCATATTATCATTATGGACACCTTGGTTTATACTCTTGTAAAAATAATGACTTTGAAAGAGGAATACCTGATTTTGAAGCCAGTAAAGTTAATTTAACTAAAAAAGAATTAGTTATCGAAAATACTAAAATAAATTTAGATAAAAATGTTATTTATGC
>CALBBI010000004.1:0-4586 GCA_937926935.1 uncultured Bacillota bacterium | reverse complement strand
TAAAATCGTAGAAAAATTCGATAATGAACAAAAAGAAATTAGCGACGATGTTAAAAGCTTTTTTGAAAAAAATGAAAATATATTTAATTACAATTATGAACAAATTAATACCATATTAAATCATAGTAGTTTTAAACATCCTACTCAAAGTAAAAGAAAAATCATGGAAATAATAGGAAAAAAATTTAAGACTGAAAGTGAAACAACTTACAATAATATATGTAATTCAAAACAAATTGATAAAAACATTTTAAATAATTATAGCGAAGAGATAAAAAAATTAGTTTTAGAAAAGATAAAGTCTTTATATCGAGATATAATTGGCATAAACTTAATAGCTTTATCTATTCCCCTATTAATAAAGTTGTGGCTTATATGCGTGTATGCTGAATCGATACTGCTAACATTAGGCTGTTCATTGCTCTTACTTATTGCAGGAGCGATTATACACGATAGTTATATCAAGCCCGGTTTATTTAAATTCATAAAATATAAAAGAATTCTTCACATGTTAAATCCTAAAAATGAAAAAACATTATCACATATTAACTCATTAAGTAATAACACCCTAGAAACTAAAAAAGAAGATATTCCAGTTAGAAAAGAAATTTACCTTGAATCATTAAAAGAATGCATTAAACTAATGGCAGAAAATCCAAATATAGATTGGACTACTGAAAAGAAAAAAATTATGATTTTAGCTGAAGGCTACACTAAATATAAAAAGACATCTCAATTAGATAATATAACTTTATTACAAACATGCCCTACTTTTATGAGTGAACTATGTGATTTAGAAATTGCCATTAAAAATAAAATTGCTGCTAGTAAAAAAGAAGATGTCTATGAAGAAGATTTAGCAGAAATTACTACTCTACTTGATAATATCAAAACACCAGAAATGGCATTAAAATTAGAAAGAAAATTATAGAAAGAAGGAATAAAATATGGCTTCATTTGTTGTCCACCACGCTTGTGGTATAAATTTAATTAAAAACTTAGAAGAAAGTGGTTTAAACTTTACTGAGCAAAATAAATTAGACTTTATTTATGGAAACTTAATTGTTGATTCAGTTAATAAAACTAGCAGCATTCCAGTTCAAACACAAAAAATAGCAACTCATTTTAGAGATTTAAATAAACTTGATAGAATAATTCAGTGCCCTAATATAAATAACTTTTTAGCAAAATATCAGCATTTATTAATTGAAAAAAATTATACAGCACTGGGATATTACTTTCATTTATATACTGATATAATGTTTTTCAAAGATTTATTTAATATTTCGTTTACTTTCTTAGACGAGGATTATAAGAAAACTGAGTTTATTAGAGATACTAAATATGTTTATCTTCATAAAAATGGAAAAATTATTGATTATAGAGTGTTTCTAAAAAAAGATACTGATACCAATGTTTATGACGATTACACTACGATTAATAAAATCGTATTAGAAAAGTTTAATTATGCTTTCGATGCTGAATATTTATTAAGTCAAACAAGCAGCTTTGAAAACCCAGGTATTACAGAGGTTAATGCTAATAATATTAGTAAAGTGATTAATGAGACTAATAAATTCATTCAAGAAAGTTATCAACGTCCCAATAAAGAACTTAATGTATTTGATATTAATGATATCTTAGAGTTTATTCCTAATGTTGTTAATTCATTTATTGATAATAATCAAACATTATTAGATAATTATAGCCAATGTTTAAAACGAACTAAAAAATTAGATAATAAACAGATTTGATTTTCTTTTAGCATACCTTGACAAAATATAATTTATTTGTTAAGATGTATGTGAATGAAGGAAACTTCATATAATAAAAAAGGAAATACTCAATTTAGCTTGTTGGGTGTTGCCTACAAATATATTGCGGTATACACCTAACAGTAGTTAGGTGTATTTTTTTGGTTTTTAAATTTTAAATAAAAAAATCAAAGCAATTAGTATTAAAGTAATTGAAATCATTTTAAATAACGATATGACATCTTTATTAAAAGAATTATTATTTTTCATACTATCACCTCTTCCTTATGTCTAAAGACATATTTTGAGGCAACACACCAACTATTGAGCACTTCCACTAAAAGTATACCACGCACGTTCTTTAATAGCAATAGTAAATATACATTTTGTTAACTTCTTATTGGAATATATCTGATATGTATCGGATTTTGCTATTGCATTCTAGTATTAATTATGTTATCATATTCATATATGAAGGAGACTTCATATAAACATTCAATCTGGCTGTTGGGTGTTGCCGTATAATTGCTTAACACCTTACAACTAGTTAGGTGTATTTTTTGGTTTAGATTTTGCAAAAACAGGAGTTTACAAACGCTCCTGTTTTTGTTTTCTCTTATCTCTATCTCTTTTAGAAAATACACAACCACAATAATCCTGACGATATAAATTATACTCCTGCGATAATTCAATACTCCTTAAATTACCATTATTCTTCTTAAAATCCGTATACAAATATTTAGCGCCTGTCATAACCTCTGCCGTATGCCCTAACCGATTTAAAACCTGGCTATTCTTATAAGGACTTAAAGTCAAAGTCGTACAAAAATAATCATACCCTAACTCATGAGCCTTATATCCCGTATACAGCATCCGCATCAAATAACACTTATGACATCTAACGCCGCCTTCTTCTAAATCTTCTAACCCACAAGTTAACTTTCTAAACTTATCATTATCATAATCACAATCGATAATATCAACCTTATGAATACTAGGATACTCCCTTATAAACCTAATCTCCTCATTCTTCCTCTTCAAATACTCCTCATATGGTTCAATATTAGGGTTATAATATAACACCGTAACATCAACATACTTCGTTAAATACTCAATACAAGCTGAACTACAAGGTGCACAACAAGAATGCAATAAAACCCTACTAGGCTTATCCAAATTCTTTAAAATATCCTCACCCATTTTAAAATAATTATTCTTTGGTAGTTTCTCCATCCGCAACCAATTCCCCTTTACTTATACTATCAAACGATTGGAAAGTATTATTTGTCGTCGCTGAATCAAAAAAGAAAACTCCTAAAACACTTCCCATACTATTATTCTTCGTCTCCAAAACTTCAAAATAATTATTAAGTTTATCAATATTCAAAGTATTAACCACAACCTCATTACCATCATTCATACTTAATCTAAAGCGCTTATCATCAATAACAACCCCACTAGTAGAGGTCGTAGGTTCATACGCAATCGTATTAATACAACTTAAAATATCTTTATCAACTTTATTCAAAGCCTTAACAAACTCTTCATAAACATCCTTCGAAACCAAAGTCGTAAGCTTAGGCACTCCAAGATACCCCTTATCTTCAATCTCTCTATTCGAACTAGTAACCGCCATGTGTGTTACGTCATTATAGAATAGCACACGATCCTCAACTATGTCTATACTTAATGTCCCAAACATACTCTTAGTAACCCTTACCTTACTTACTAAATCAATAGTCTTTATCTTACTCTCAATATCCTTATTTAAAAAACTAAACATCTTCGGATAATCTTTTATTCCTGCAACCTCAATTATCTCTTTATCACTAATAAGGTTTGTCCCCGATATCTTTATTCTTTTAATATGTAGATTACAAAAATACACTATTACTAAAATTATCCCTGTAAGTACTAATAAAACTTTAAATACCCTTTTATAATTTAATCTTAGTTTCTTCTTTTTCCTTTTTACTCTTTGTTTTTCCATATTCTACTTCCATTCTAGTATCTCTTGTTCACATATTAAATCAACATTATCTTTTTCTTTAACCTTATTCTTTATTACTTTAATTAACTCTTTAATATCACAAGCCTTAGCATTATCTACATTAATTATAAAATTAGCATGTAACTTAGAAACCTCAGCGCCACCTAACCTATATCCTTTAAGACTAGCCTCTTCAATTAGCTTACCAGCTGGCATTTCCTTCGAAGGATTTCTAAATACTGACCCCGCTGAAGGATAATTAAGTGGTTGACTTTTTAATCTTCTTTCTCTTCTATCTTGAATTAACTCTAAAGATTCTTGAACTGAACCTTTTTCTAACATCAATCTAGCTTTTAATATTATAATATCTTTATTATCTTTAAACTCTGTATAACGATACCCGTACTTTATATCTTCTTTTTTTATGGTCTCTATCTTTCCATTCTTTAACACCGTTACATCAATTAAATAATCAAAGATACATGAAAGATATGCTCCGGCATTACCTACTACTGAACCACCTAAAGTCCCAGGAATCCCACTAGCCCATTCTAATCCTTTAAGACCATTACTTGTTGCAACATTACACATCTTAGGTAACATTGCCCCACATTCCGCTACTATTACATTATTATCAATCTTAATATCATTTATCTTCGTTAGAACAATAATAACCCCTTCATATACACTATCTCCAATAATAACATTTGACCCATTACCTAGAATAATATACTTTATTTTCTCTTTATTTAAATACTCTAATAACCCTCTTAGTTCTTCTACCGAACTAGGTAGTGCTAAATACTTAGTCTTCGTATCTATTCTATAAGTATTATAATTTT
>CALBBI010000003.1:0-2668 GCA_937926935.1 uncultured Bacillota bacterium | reverse complement strand
ACTTGGAATTATGGAACATTAAGTAAGAAGAAGAGTGGTAATATTGCTACTTCGCTTACTGTAGATGAAGCTTACGCTAATATATATGTTGTTGAGGCATTAGTATTCTTAAATAGTGAATATACTTTTAGTATTAATACTAATAGTGGAGTTGCTACTCAAAAAGTTAATGTGAAAATAGATAGAGAAAAACCTATTGCTAATGCGTCAGTGGAATCAAATTGGACTAATGGTAATAAGAAGGTTACTTTAAGTGGGGCAGATGGAAGTGGCTCAGGAATTAAGAGTTTCTATCTTGCTTATAGTGAAACTACACCAAGTGTTGATTTATTTAATAGAGGTTATAGTAATCAAGATGAAGATGATTACACAACTGTGTATTTGGATGCCGGAAAATATTATTTATATTCGTTAGATAATGCTGGTAATATATCTGATGCTTATACGATAGAAGTAAGTGGTGTTGATAAAACTGGTCCGGTATGTAAGTATTCAAATGAAAATACAACATGGACTACACAGGATCAAGTAATTAGATATGGCTGTAAACAAGATAGTGGAACTGGTTGTAAGGTTGGCACGGATACTGTTGAAACGATAAAAGATACAACACAGTATGTCGATAGAAAATGGACAATTGAAGATAATATTGGTAATAAAACAGAGTGTAGTCAAAGAATTAATGTGTTTATTGATAAGGTTGCCCCAACTATTAAATTTAAGAATTCTAATGAATATATTTGGGAGTCTACTAATAAGAATATCAGTGATTATTATGATTATACACAAAGTATAAGTGGGGCATCGATTTCTTGTAATTATAATAATACTAAGAGTTTACCTTTTGGTAAGAATGGAGTAAGTTGTACAATAAGGGGAGGTTCTGGTTTAACAGCATCTTCTAGTACAGTATTTCATCATCAATATACTGCCGCGGAAGCTTGTAGTGGTGGAAGATACTTACAAAATGGAGTTTGTAAGATGAATTATTATAATGATGAAGGTCACTGTGGTTGCAATACTTGGAGATATTGTCAGTCATGGGATTGTGGTTCGACAGTAAATACTTGTCGTAATTCAGCTTGTGGAGTAGAATGGTATAATACTTGCTCGCATAGCGATTGTGGAATTGCCTATTATAATACTTGTCAACATGCTTCTTGTGGACGTAATCCAGGTCATTATGTAAATGGTTCTTGTAAAAGCTATAGATGGAATTGTGTTAGAGCTGGTATGAGTGGTTCTTATGTTACTTATGGCGCTAGTAATCCTTACCCTGGTCATTGTAGTAATGGTGGCTGCGTATCTTACAATAGAGTTTATGTCCAAGGCTCAATTAAATCATGTGCAATACCAGCATGTGGTGTAGGAGCATATAATTCATGTGCAACACCTGGCTGTGGTGTAGGAGCATATAGAAATTGTCAAACCGAAGGGTGTGGCAGAACACCAAATTCTTGTAGAACCTCAGCGTGTGGTTGTGAGCGGGGAAATGATTGTACTTTAACTGAACAACAATATCACTATTATTATTGTCATCGAACAGGTAATACTGGTGGCAAAGGAGATTTAAATGGATCAACTTGTACATTTAATTAAAAGAGGGTAAAAAATGAAGAAATACTTTAAATATATTTTAATTGCTATTATTTGTCTTGTTGTTATTGGATGTGGAATTGTAATAGCAATAGTTTTAAAACCAAAACATTCGCTAGATAATGAGTCTTTAGATTCTAAAAAAGAGCAATATGAATGTGTATCTACTTTAACAAATGATGAAAATCTAGTAGAAAAATCTTTTCTAGAGGTAGTGGTTAGTAATAATAGAGTTATAAGTGAAGAGTCTTATGATTATATTGAGGTTAAGGATGATTCAATTTATCAAGAAATGAAGAATAGTGATGATTATAAAGATGCTAACTTTAATGATAATGATAAATCTGTAAAAATTAGTAAGTCTTCAAAAGATATGACTAAGACTACTGATGGTAAGGATTTAGAATTAAATTATGAAGAATATAAGGAACAACTTAGTAAAGTAGGATTTACTTGTACTTTAAAGAATTCTTAAGGCAATTATTAGGAAGGCGTTAAAATGAAGAAAAATTTAAAATATATAATTGTGGGCATTTGTTTAATAATTTTGGCTTTAGGAATATGGTTAGTTGTTGTATTAAAACCTAAAAAAGAGACGGAAAGTGATAATAGTGTTTATTATACTTGTACTAAGGAACAAAATACTACAGAGTATAATGTAGTTAGTACAGTTTTAAATATTGAAACTGTTAATGGTAGAGTAATGGTAGAAAAAAGTTATACAGAATTAAAGTTTAATGATAAAAATGCATATGATTCTGCTAAAAATGTTAATTATGCTTCTCAATATAATTATGATGATAGTAAGATGATAATTAATATAGATATTCAAACTAAAGATATGATTAAGACTTTTAATGGTGAGGATTTAGAATTGAAGTATGAAGATTATAAGGCTGAACTTACGAAGAATGGGTTTAGTTGTAATTAAGGATTGTCTTAATAGAAAGTAGTGGTTTTATATGAATAAAAAAGGTTTTACCTTAGTTGAACTAATTGGGGTTGTAGTTATTCTTGGGATAATTATTGGTATTGCAGTACCTTCTTATATTGCGGTATCTAATAATATTAG
>CALBBI010000002.1:0-3483 GCA_937926935.1 uncultured Bacillota bacterium | reverse complement strand
GAAAAAACGAACTATAAAAGTTCGATTAAATCATAATGGTGCAGGTAAAGGGACTTGAACCCCCATGGATTTCTCCGCTAGATCCTAAGTCTAGTGCGTCTGCCAATTCCGCCATACCTGCAATTCAGTGGTGGACCTCGTAGGACTCGAACCTACAACCGCCCGGTTATGAGCCGGATGCTCTAACCGATTGAGCTAGAGGTCCATTCGCTTTCGACTAATTAAATATATCATAAAATTAAGTCTCTTGCAATATTTTTCGTGAAAAAAATAAGTATTTTCTACTTATTATTTTGCAACATGTTCAACAAATCAATTTTAAACATGTCCTTCTCTTTGTTAGCTTTAGATATCATAACTCCCTTATAAGTAGAAAGTTCTGATTGATGTCCTTCTAATAAAATATCAGAAGGAGTAATCGTATCTAGCATCACAGTTTCTTGATTCTCATATACTACATAATGTAATTTAATATCACCATGAATTTGAGCAAATATCTTATCACTAGGTAACTTTAATTCATAAGTTTTAGTACCTTCTTTTTTATTTTGCGATACTAATTTGCCTACAAAATTTCCATCCCTTAATGCTGGATAATATTCAAAGTTTAATTTCTTAAACGCAAGCATATTATACTTTTTTAAAGCTCTTTCTAACTTATGATATTCATTTTCATTAATGTAATCTAATACAAATCCTTTCATAACCATTCCCCCATATTCCCTTTGTATATAAAGATTATAGCACATAATTTTCAAAATGTCAAATATGCATCTAATTCTTCTTACATTGGGACTACAATATACCACTTTTTTATAGCTTTGTCAAATTTATTTCAACAATCGTTTGACCATCATTCAAGCTATCTATATAGTACTTACTAACATTATGGTTATGTTTTAATATCTCATGAGTCTTATTTTTTAAAGCTCCACTACCCTTACCATGGATAATTACCACCTTAGCATTTTCTAACTTTATATTGTCTCTTATAAAAGAATCTATTAAATATTCAATTGTCATCGTAGTCTCTCCATGTAAATCAATATGCGGCAACATCACGGTAAATGGATCAATTAATTTTCTCATATATTTTTACAACATCATCAAGTTTTGGAACCGAAAGACGTGCCCCCATAGTTTGACAAGATAACCCAGCTGCAATATTGCCATACTTAATAGCTTTTTCTAATGGATATCCATTAGCAATTCCATAACAAAATGCCCCATGAAATATATCTCCTGCTCCTGTAGTGTCAACGACATTTACCTTTAAAGCCGGCGAAATTTTAATTTGATTATCCACCATATACATAGCGCCATGGTCTTCTAGTGTTACCACAATGTTTTGATGATCATACTTTTTTCTTAACTCATCATAAACATTAACTAAAGTCGAAGTATTATTATAATCAATACTCATCTTCGTAGCAGCCTCAGCAAATGCCTTCGAACATACAATATAATTTACTTTCATACAAATATCTTCAATATCTTTTGTGTATCTATCGGCATCTACTACACTAATAGCTTTAGGAAATCTTTCTATCGTTGATTTTGAAGCATAAGGATCATGTCCATCTACTAAGATTAAATCCGGTTGAAAATCAAAATCAAATTTCTTTAACTTAACATATTCATCCGCAACATTTATTACTGTACGTGAAGCATTCTTCGAATTAACAATAACTAATGAAATAGTTGTATCCTTTTCAAAAGAAGTCTCCATATACCTAGTATCAACCCCAACTGATTCTAACTCTTTCTTAATTCTATTACCAAAAACATCGTTACCTACAACTCCCGCAAAAGTACTACTAGCGCCCCACTTGCCTAGTAAATATGCCGCATTAGAAGCAGGACCACCACCACAAGCAATTTTATTAACAAATCTTAATTTATCATTTTCTTTAGGAAATTCATCTACTTTTACATACATATCATAAGAAGCATGTCCAATACATATAACTTTTATCATTTTATCAATCCTTTACTATAATAAGTATACCTTATTTTGGATTAGAAAAAAAGACTAATTTTTTCTTAATATATTAGCTAACTTTTGTTAAATTTTTTCAGTCAAATGAAAAAATTTCCTATTTTCAAAAGTTTTTTCAGTTGAGTGAAAAAACTTTAATTTTTCAAGACTTTTTTCAGTAGTACTTAAAAGTACAAAAAAACTAAGACACTACTTGCATCCTAGTTTTATCTAAAATATTAATTACCCATTTTTTCTTTAATCGCTGCTTGAGCTGCGGCAAGACGAGCAATTGGTACCCTAAATGGTGAACAAGATACATAATCAAGTCCTACATTATGACAAAACTCTACACTAGCCGGATCGCCACCATGTTCTCCACAAATGCCTAAAGAAATATCTGGTCTTGTCTTTCTACCTAATCTAGCACCCATTTCTACTAGTTTACCAACACCATGTTGATCAAGCTTAGCAAATGGATCAGACTCAAAGATATTCTTCGCATAATAATCTCCTAAGAACTTCGAAGCATCATCCCTTGAGAACCCAAAAGTAAGTTGAGATAAATCATTCGTTCCAAAGGAGAAGAACTCAGCTTCACTAGCAATTTCATCAGCAAGCAACGCCGCTCTTGGTATTTCAATCATTGTCCCAACTTGATACTTCATCGAAACATTAGCATTCTTAATTATTTCATCAGCCGTATCAGTAACTATTTTTTTAACATAATTAAATTCTTTAATATCACAAGTTAAAGGTATCATTATCTCCGGAACAACACTATAACCTTCCTTGCCTACATTAATAGCAGCCTCAATAACCGCTCTTGTTTGCATTCTAGCAATCTCTGGATAAGTTACCGCCAAACGACATCCTCTATGTCCCATCATTGGGTTAAATTCTTTCAAAGACTCGACCTTATTTTTCAATTGTTCAAAACTAATATTTAAGTCTTTAGCTAACTCTTTAATCTCTTCATCAGTATGAGGTAAAAATTCATGTAAAGGAGGATCTAAATATCTAATAACTACTGGGTTTGGTGCCATAGCTTTATATAACTCTTCAAAATCAGCTCTTTGATAAGGTAATATTCCTTCCAACGCTTTCTCACGTTCTTCAGTAGTCTCAGCAACAATCATCTTACGGAAATTAAATATTCTTGTTTTTTCAAAAAACATATGCTCTGTACGACAAAGTCCAATACCTTCAGCGCCAAATTTCTTAGCTTGAATAGCATCTCTTGGCGTATCTGCATTAGTTCTAACCTTTAACCTTCTTGCTTCATCAGCCCACTTCATAAATATTTCAAAATCTCCTGATATTTCTGGTTCTCTAGTTTTAACTAATCCATCATATACAGTACCCGTAGACCCATCTAGCGAGATTTCATCACCTTCATGGTAAACATGATTATCCATAGTAGTTAGAGTCTTATTATCTTCATCAATTTTTAATTCGCCACATCCAGATACACAGCATCTTCCCATACCACGAGCTACAACTGC
>CALBBI010000001.1:0-4803 GCA_937926935.1 uncultured Bacillota bacterium | reverse complement strand
GTTAAACTAGCCAAGTTTTACAATACCAGTGTTGATTATCTAATTGGCTTAACCAGCGAAAGAAAGTTTTATCCTAAAGCATAAATGAAGAAAAAATAACACATTATTAAAATTCGTGATAGAATATATGCCAAGGAGGAAGCTTATGAATACAAAATATACTTTATATGCTTATTATGAAACAATAACCAAAATACTATTTCAAGAAAGTGATATCAACAAAATTGATAGTATAACTAAACGTTATGAAAACAGTGCCGAAATGATAAAATTTTACGGCTTACCAGTTGGAACTAATTTAGTCTTAAAGGACGATATGCAAAATGATATAGCAATATTCTTTAAAAATGACCGTGCTAATTGCATTAATTACCTAATTAGTCAAAATATTACCCATAATCCTTACCCTGAACATTTAAGAAGCTATCTTGAAACCCAAGATAACATGATGATAAGAAAACTAATTAAAATTGATGCCATGAACAAAAAAACATTAAAAAGATAGCGAGGTTTATTATGTATGAATTTTATACTCCAACCGAAGAAAATATTGAAGCTCTACACAATGTAATTGAACATTATATCAATACTTTGAAAATCAAAGAAAACACTAAATTTGAAATGGGTTTAATCTATAAAGATAATTGCCATATAGGAATTATTATTTTTGATAATGAAAATACTGTTATATATAATTACGAAACCAATGGTTGGCGATTTTATTTAGTAAATGAGGACGACGATAAAACCATATCAATTATAAGCTCTGGTAAAAAATATATTTTCTTACCTGAAGGCACTAGAGTAATTGCTGATTTAAATACCGGTCAGCAGGAGGCTTTCGGTTATAACGAACTTGATAATAACTATTACTATTTAGAAGCAACTAATTATAATAACCATGAATTAACAACGACTTACTATTATTCCCATGAATATGCCCTAGACGACGAACACTTACTAGGCATCAAAAAATTCATAGACGACCAATTGCTAGCCGTTTACGCAAAAGCTAGTAGCGTTCCAGGTACTTTTAGTCATATTAAAGTCCAAGCTTATGAATCGGCCAACATCTTTGATTTTCTAACTAAATTAGGTTCCCTAGATAATACAATTCCAGGGTTAAAACATACCATTTTTGGCTACTATCCCATGGCATCGCAAGAACACTATGTAAGAGTTGATAAACCAAGTATTATAAGTTCTATAAAATACAAGCCTGTAATGTCTAAAGAAGAATTTCTTATAAGATATGGCAGTCCTAACATCAATCAAGAAGTAATTGACCTATATCATAACCGAAATCAACGAATTCAAAATATTCTTGATATCTATCGTCAATTTGACGAATTAACCAAAACTGACGACCAAAAATTAGAAAAAACACTTTAAAACCTCCATTTGTGAAGGATATTTCACTTAAAAAAGCTTTGAAATATCCCAATTTGTGCTATAATTTTAATGGAGGTAGAAATATGGAAAAGAAAAAAGAAGTCAAAAAGACAAAAAAGACTACTCCTAAAAAAGTAGCCGCAACCAAAACACAAAAAAGTGTAGAAGTAAAAGAAAAAGCTGCAGTTAAAACTAAAGAAACTGAAAAAGTTGAAGTAACAAAAGCTGTAGAACCTGCTAAAAAAACAAAAAAGACTAAAAACCATGGTCTATTCAAAGTTTTAGCAATTTGTATCTTCGTAGCTATCGTTCTAACTTGGATTATTCCAACTGGATACTTTAGTGCTGGAGAATACACCAAAGGTGCAATAGCTCGTACTGGAATTAACGAAATATTCTTAAGTATGTTCTATTCAACAAACTATTACTTATTACAAATCATCTTCATTTTAGGTGTTGGAGTATTTTATGGAGTAATAAGTAAAACAAAAGGATACAATGCATTTGTTGAAAAATTAGCTAGCATTTT
Source organism: uncultured Bacillota bacterium (assembly GCA_937926935.1). Taxonomy (GTDB): domain Bacteria; phylum Bacillota_I; class Bacilli_A; order RF39; family UBA660; genus CAG-605. The sequence goes on along the minus strand of CALBBI010000001.1, from coordinate 2,882 downwards.
TAAGGGTAAAGAAAAATTATTTGTATTATTAAACACTTTAATTATTGCTTTATTCGTATCATTTGCTACTCAATTCTTCCCAATTCTAATCTTTATTCCAGTAATGATTAGCGTTGCCAAAAAGCTAGGCTTCAGTAGACTAAATAGTATTGCCATGACATTTGGTGCTATGATGTGCGGATTTACCGGTGCAACATACACAACTTATGGAATTAGCTATATTAACCAAAATATGTCTACAACAACCTCATCAGCATTAGGCATTCGTTTTGGAATTCTAGCAATTGCTTACATCCTATTAAACGCTTTAATATTTATCAAAATGAACAAAGAAGCTAAAGAAAATAAAAACTTAGAAATAGCTGATCCATTTACTCCTGAAAACAGCGAAAAAGGTAAATCATTAGGATTCTTTATTCTATTTGGTATTCTATTCGTTTTAGTAGTATTAGGGTACATGCCTTGGTCTAATTCATTTGGAATTGATGCCTTTACTAAATTCCATACATGGTTAACAACAGACTTAACAATTAAAATAGGCGAAACATCACATCCAATTGTAAAATACATTCTAGGTACTAACGCTTCAGCATTCGGTACATGGGATTTATACACAATCACTTACATCATGCTAATCGCTGGCATCATTGTTAAATTTGCTTGCAAACTAAAATTTGACGACTGCTTAGAATATGCCGTTGACGGTATCAAGAAAGTTGTTAAACCAGCACTTTATATCATGCTTGCATACACAATGTTCGTAATTTGCTACTGGTCTGGATTTACAACTTGGTTCGTAAATGCTTTAAGTACAACAACATTTAATCCATTTACTAACGCTATCGCTAATGCCATAGCACAATTCTTCCATGTAGACTTTGGCTACACTGGATTCTCATTATCAGCATTCTATGCTGCTAAATATTCAAATTATACTTCTACAATCCTAACAATAATGACTTCAATACATGGACTTATTTCCTTTGTTGCACCTACTAGTGTCTTAATGCTAGTTGGCTTATCAACATATGATATATCTTACAAAGATTGGTTAAAATATATCTGGAAATTTGTTATAGGGTTACTTATTGTCTTACTAATCATATTTGCTGTAATGACATATATGTAATAAATAAGGGCTTCGGCTCTTTTTATTTGGCCTAATCTTAATACGACATAATATTTAAAAACATCCTTGTATAATATATCCATAAAATAATCATTATAATCATAGAATTAATAGGAGGAAAATTATATGGATATATATGAAAAAATTTTAAAAAAAGCGGAAAATGAAATGCTTGATTTAAAACATCCTTACGTTGGAACAGAGCATTTATTACTAGCTATACTAAGTGATAAAACTGCTTTGACTGATTATCTTAAAACTAAAAAACTAACTTATCGTAAGTTTAAAAATAAATTAATTAATATAGTAGGAACATCTACGTCTAAAAGTAAATTCATACTTTATACCCCAATGCTTCGTACTATCCTTAAACATGCTGAAGATTATGCGGAAGAAAATAATACCGAAATTACCGAAAGCATGCTTTTCAACGCCATTATTGAAGAAGGCGAGGGCATAGCCATAAGGGTAATATCTGCTATGAACATAAACCCTAGTAAACTAAAATATCAAGAAGAAATCAAAATAAAAGAAGGAGTTATCATAAATGATATAGTCAAAGACGAAGTAATTTTAGGCCGTAACCAAGAACTAGCGTCCATTATCCAAATCTTACTTCGTAAAAACAAGTGCAACCCCTTACTTATAGGAAAAGCCGGAGTAGGAAAAAGCGCTATTATCGAAGAACTTGCCCGTCGTATTAATAACAACCAAGTACCTGACCGGCTAAAAAACTATAAAATTTTAAAAATTGACTTTGGCTCTCTTGTTGCTGGTACTAAATATCGTGGTGAATTCGAAGATAAAATAACTAAACTTATTCACGAAGTCATGAAACATCAAAATATTATTCTTTTCGTTGATGAAGCTCACACTATTGTTAATGCTGGTGGTGCTGACGGTGCCATATCGGCTGGAGACATTTTCAAACCATTCCTAGCCCGTGGTGATATCAAACTAATCGGGGCAACAACTATTAATGAATACCACAAATTCATGGAAAACGACAAAGCTCTAAACCGAAGATTTCAAACTGTCTTAATTGAAGAACCAGACTATAATCAAACCAAAGACATCCTAAATGCCGTCAAAAAAGAATACGAAACTTTCCATGATATAAAAATTTCACCTGAAATAATTACTGACATTCTAGACTTCAGTAACAAATATCTTCAAAATAAAGCCAACCCCGATAAGTCTCTCGAAATACTAGATACCTTATGTACTCAAGCTAAGTACGAAAACAAATCAACCATTACCAAAAATGACATAACTAACTTAATCTATTCTAGGTATCACGTTAACTATGCCTTAGATAAAGACCAAATCATAACCAATGCTCTAGATAACAACCAGGGTCTCAAAGTTCCCAATATCGAAGAATTCAAGAAAAAACTAGCCAAAATATATAATTCTAATTTGTATACTAATATAGATTTAAATAATTACAATAACGAATACACCATGTACCAACTTATCGGCTATCCTAACCAACCAGACAAAGAATACCTATTCCGTAAATACATTGACAATCCTTTCGGGGTTATATTTCTTCAAAATCTTGACACTAACCTAAACAATCCCCTCCTTGACAAACTACTAAAAGATAAACATCTAATTGACACCTTTGGTAACGACATCGATTTCCATAACATCCTATTCGTAACCCCAGCATTCTCTAGCCACACTTCAATTGGTTTTATCAACACCCCTAAGTCCAACGACATTCTAAGCAAATATTTTATTAACTACC